>DASXUQ010000009.1:300000-434659 GCA_036504735.1 bacterium | reverse complement strand
CATTAGCATAGTACACATGCCCGGTCAAGAGTTTGTGATGTTCACCATCCTCGGCAATGTCGTAAAGTTCCAGCTCACCATAGCCTCCCCAGTAGCTGCAATACACCAGCGGATCAATCACCACCTCCCGCGTGGGATCGTGAGGGCCTAAGACAAACCGGTAGTTGTCCTCAGCGGTCAGGTCGTAGCGGCAGGGGATTTCGATTTGGGTGTGGTTGATGTTTTGATAGGCGAAGGGAGGTTGTTCCTTGACGGTGCCCAGCGACGTGGACAAGAGCAAACTGCCGTTTGCATCTACGGCGATAGGTGTGTCTTGGCCAGCGTATCTTAGCTGGATCTGTGTGGGATCGGCCCCGGGATGAACGTGGTAGACGGTTTCCACACCGGAAGGTGCAATGCGGTATTGTACGTCAATCCCCGGCCAGACATCCTTAGCGGTGACGCTGCGGTAGTGGCCCACACGGGATCGCCACTGGCAGCTATCACGGGACAGGAAGTAGTTGCTGTAGCTGGGGAGTTTGTCTTCACCGGTTAGAATGGGGGTGGGGTTGGCGTGGAGATAGGACAGGCGGAGGACGTGGCCTTTGATTTCTCTCGCCCGAGGTCCTTCACTGCGTTCAGGATGACAAAGTTGGTCGGGGGCGGTGCGGGGCTCGGGGGAATGCAGGTCCATCGTCATTCCGCTTTCAGTCAGAAAGTAAGCCGCGCCATTGCCCTCGTACTTGAAGGCAAACGCCCCTTCCCACTGCCCCTCATTTTGGACAAAGAAGTCCGTCTGCGGCAAGGGCGTGCCGGCAAGGGCGGCAAAACAGAGGACAAACACAACCGGCAAAAAGCGCATGGACACCTCGAGTTTGCATAAACATACCGGATATTTGCCGGATTGTCAAGTGCAGATCGGGGCATAAAACGAGACCCGCCACGCGGCGAGTCTCGTCATGTCTTTTACCCACACCCTGAGGGTGTGGAGTAGTATTCCTTCATCCTTACCTTCTCGTCGCTCGCACCTCATAAAACCGGTGGGCCATGGAATCGGGGTCGATGGGGGCCAAGGTATCGGTGGCAAAGGTGTCGGCAGTGGTGGCGATTAATTCCATAGAGGGAGAGTCGGGCTGATCTGAACGGTAGACGCGGTAGCTGTCGGCTGTGGAGACCGGAGACCAGTGCAGATGCAAACCATTCCCTTCCGGGTAGAGGACCACATTCTGCGGCGGCGCGAGCGGTGGCAGGATATGCAAGACCACCTCGAGCTTGTCCACCGCGCCGCGCTCATCAATCACCTTGACGACAAACCGGGTCACCCCCTGCTCGACCGGTGCGCCGCCCAGCATGCCGTCCGGCGACAGCAGCAATCCCGGCGGCAGATCACGCGGCATGGCGCTCCAGAAGTGCAGTGCTCCGGTGCCGCCAATGGCCGTCAGGTGCACTTCATAATGCTCGCCAATGGTGGCCGCAGGCAGCGTGTCATTCAGTATGGTCAGCGGCAGCGGCTCAGTGCTGGCCTGCTTCAGCACCCAGTCATCGGGGTCGATCTTTAAGGAGTCCGGATGGAAAGGCAGTGTCAGATAGTAGCGCTGCTGCGAGAGGAAATTGTCCACGCGGACTCGCACCGTGTCTGAACCGTGGGCAAGGCGCAGATCCAGCCGCGTCTGAAAGCTGGATTGCGGATTCGTTTGCACCTGCCGAATGCGCACGACAGTCTGCTCTTCCCCGTTCACTTCCGCGCTGCCGAAAGAGGTCACAAACTGCGGACGGTTGGTCAGGTAGAGGTAGTTGTACAGATACGGCGTGACGTTGAAGCCGACAACATCGGAAACATCGGCCAGAAATTCCTGCGTGGTGGCATTGCCGTGGGCATGGCGGGTGTGATATTCCCGCAGCGCGGCAAAGAAAAGGGAATCGTTGCGCACGAGGCCGCGTAGCATATGCAGCGCCCACGCGCCCTTATGATAGACCGTATTGGAGTTGAAGAGGTCCGCAGGATTGACCACCGGCCCGGAAGGATCGGTGACGATCAGGTTTCCGGTGGAGGTCATATAGCTGCGATAGGCGGCAAAACCGCCGAGATGCTCCATCCACAGCGCCTCGCCATAGCAGGCAAAGCCCTCGTTCAGCCAGACATCCGGCCAGGTCGCCAAAGTGACGTCGTCTCCAAACCACTGGTGCACCAGTTCATGCTGTACAATGTAATCGTAGCTATGCGTCCCCGGCGTGATGTTGCGCCCGAAGGAGGTGTTGGTCTGGTGTTCCATCGCCCCGCCGAAGCTGAACATCGTGTGCCCGTACTTTTCGTCCACAAACGGGTACTCGCCGAAGAGCTGCGCGCAAAAGTTCATCATAGCGGGCAGCACATTCCAGCTTGTCTGAGCGCGGGTCAGCCGTTCGGGATAGGCGTAATGCACGATGGGCATCGTGTCGCCAGCCAGCGTAAGATACGCGTCCGGATACGATGCGTAGTTGGTTACGCTGGCTGAAATGAGATAGGTGGAGATCGGATGCCGTTCCACCCAGGTAAACATCCGCGAAGATGGCGGAATGGCGATCACCGATTCGAGCAGGCCGTTGGAGGTTGCCGTGAGCGTGTCAGCCACAATCACTGACACGCGCACGCTGTCGGCCTTGTCCGAAACCACATTCTTGGAGGGCCACCAGTCCCGCGCACCGTAGGGCTCGGAGAGCGTCGCTTCGGTAGGGACAAAATAGCTGCCCACAGGCCGGTTGTAAAACTGCACCGACGTGTAGGGGACATTGGTCTGACAGGGTGTGCCATGATAAACTACGCGGACCTGAACCCGCTCGTCCTGCATGTAGGCCCGGTCTAACGAGATCCGCAGCAGATTGCTGTCCAGCGCAAACGGCTGCAAAGCACTTCCGCAGATGACCGAATCCACCGACAGCGCCGAGCACAAATCCAGCACCAGTTCCGTCAGCGCCGGTACTCTGCTGCGAGCATCGATTGTCACTGCGCCCGAGATGATCTGCTGATAGTAGCCGCGGAAATCCAGCGCCAGATTGTAGCAAACCACGTCAAAGTCTTCCTGCGACGCGGCGATAGGCGTGGAAGCTTCGGCGGCAAAGACCCGCCGCAGCCGCGTCGATTCCTGCTCGTGGAACTCCTGCGGATTAGCGGGCGCACCCTCGCCATCGCTCGGATCGGCAAAGACCGTTCGTTGGCTCAGCGCCAGCCCGATCAGAATAAGTACTGTAAAGAAAAGAGTTTTCAAGGCGCGATATGCAGCTCGTGGTATAACAACATCAAGTCAAGTCCTAATTATCTATATTAAATATAGTACAGGAATAGTGCGTACGCAAGGGCTCCGGCTGTGTTTTGCAAAATCGCAAGCTGTCCGGAACTGACTGAATTTGGGTCTTGACTTTGGCTTTCTTTTATCGTATATTTACGATAGACGATTTGATCACAAACGGAATCTGAAATGGAAGCATCGGAAAAACAAGTGGCCGAGACTCTGGACGAAGAGCTGGCCCGGTTGGCCAAAGCCTTGGGACACGCACACCGCGTGGCCATTTTGCGATTTCTGCGGTCATGTGCCGCCTGCATCTGCGGCGACATTGTGGAGCAGATGCCGATTGCTCAGTCCACGGTTTCCCAGCATTTGAAGAAGCTGAAAGCGGCAGGCTGGATTGACGGGGAGATTGAAGGGCCGCGCACATGTTATTGCATCAACGACGCGGCGCTGGCGCGATTTCGCGAACTCATCGAAATACTGGAAAGACCTACTGTTTATAAGACCGGGAGAGAGACTATGGAACCGACGGAAGATGTCCGCACGGTGGTGCGGGAGCGCTATGCACAGGCAGCGGAGAACAGTGGTTCGCTGTGCGGCTGCGGTGGCACGTGCTGTGGCGGCGCGCAGGATGTGGATGCAGTGGCGCAGAAGATCGGCTACAAGCTGGAAGATCTGAAAGATGTTCCAGCCGGCGCTAATCTGGGCCTCGGCTGTGGCAATCCTCTTGAATATGCACAGGTTAAACCCGGGGAAACCGTACTGGACTTGGGGTGCGGCGCGGGCTTCGACTGCTTTCTGGCCTCGCGCGAGGTAGGCCCCGAAGGGCATGTGATCGGCGTGGACATGACTCCGCAGATGCTGGAGAAGGCGCGCCACAATGCCGCCAAGACCGAGTGCACCAACACGGAGTTCCGCTTGGGGGAAATTGAGCATTTGCCGGTAGCGGACAACAGCGTGGATGTGATTATCTCCAACTGTGTGATCAACCTCTCGCCCGACAAGCCTCGGGTCTTCGGCGAGGCACTACGGGTGCTGAAACCGGGCGGCCGCCTGCTGGTGTCGGATCTCGTGCTGCGTCGACCGCTTTCGGAGAAGTTGAAGAACTCAGTGGAGGCCTACGTGGGCTGCGTGGCAGGAGCCTCGATGAAGGAAGACTATCTGACGCTGATGCAGGAAGCAGGTTTCCGCAACATTACGATTGTGGATCAGAGTGTGTATGATGTGGGCTTGGAAGTGATTGGCGATGATCTGCGCACCGAGGCTTTGGAAGCCGTGGTCTCAATCAAGGTTCGCGCGGTGAAGTAATAGATGGATGGTCGTAGAAAGACACTCTGTGAAACGGGCCGGGCACTTTTGTCCGGCCCGTTGCGTATCAGGGAAGTGCTTTTTGCCTGCACGGCAAAGTTGAAATGCTGTTTGCGAATGCTCTGCCTTCGGGTAATTGCTTACTGCGGGAATCTTTATAATAGCATACCTTTGATCTGCATATGTGACATAGTTTTTGCAACCGGATTCTTTGCTTTAAGTTTGTGGAAGCGAATATAGAAAACTGTTTTATCTGATTCCCTGAGAAAGATACCCTTTATGCAAGCTGTACAAGACACTCTTTCGCCTGCGGAGGCTGGAGCAGCCGCTCCCGTAGCCACTCCGTTCAAGACCTGCAATATGTGCCACACTGTCTGGGAGGACCGGGAGAGTTTTGTCTCCGATCCGACGCTCGCCCTGAACGGGTATCAGGCGTTTTTCGACAACCCGGACGAAGGGTTGATTCTGTTTACCCATCGCGTTGAAGGCTGCCTCTCGACCTTGGCCCTGAAGGCTCGGGCCTTTCGGCCACTCTACAAGGGGCCGCACGAGGATTTCCTGAATGCCGGCGCGGAGAGTTGCTCCGGACACTGTAGCGATCACCGCAACCTTGAAGGCTGTCAGGCCCGCTGCAGCATGCGCTGGGTCCGGGATGTCCTCCAGTTGCTGCGCGCCCATCGCACATACTGAGCGGCTTCACCCCTTCTCAAAAATACCACTGGCCAGACAACATGTCTGGCCAGTTTCTTTTATGCATTCCGCTTTTCGGTCTGTACTTACCTCGGCCACCGCTCGACAGTGGTGACCTGATAGAAGCGTGTTGCCGCGTCCGGCGGGGTAACTTGTACCGTAGAATCGAAGGCAAAGGGAACAGTGGTGGTCAGAATGTGCTGCACGTTCAGCATATCCGGATGATCGGCGCGGTAGATATAGTAGCTGTCAGCCAAAGCCACGGCCGGCCAGGCCAGACGCACGCGGCCATCCGATTGCAGATAGACGGTCAGATGCTCCGGAGCCATAATCGGCGAGAGGACCACCATCGAGAAACCAACCGTGTCGGCGCTGCTGGTGTTCGCCACGCGCACACGGAACGAATAGGTTCCGGCCTGGCTGGGGTTACCGGCGAGGAGCCCATTGGCGGACAGCGAAATATCCGGCGGCAGGGATCCGGAGAGGATGCTCCATGTACGCGCCGAGGTTCCGCCACCGACTGCCACCAGCGTATCTGCATAAGGGATCCCCACCATTCCCGAATCCACAACGTCATTCAAAATAAGCAGCGCGGTCGAGTCCATGTTCTGAACCGTCTTCAGCACCCAGTCATCCGGATCGATGACAAGCTGCCGGGCAATGGGCGCGAATCCTAAATTAAAATGGTAGCGCTGCTGCCATTCGGAATTCTCCACTCGCCGCCGGGCCGTGTCCTGAGCGTTGGCAAAGCGCAGATCCAGCCGTGTGCGGAAGGTCGTATCCACGTTGGTTTGGGTCTGCCGGATGCGCACAATGGTGTGCAGTTGACCATCGAGAATGCCGGTCTCGATGGTGGGGCGAAACCGCGGGCGGTTGGTACGGTAGAGGTAGGTGTGGACATACGGCTCCAGATCGTACCCCGCCACGGTGGACATATCCGCCAGAAACTGCGCCGTGGTGGCATTGCCGTAGTTGTGCTGCTCGCCGTAGTAGCGCATGGCAGCAAAGAAGAGGGAGTCGTTATGCATCACGCCACGCAGCATGTGCAGAATCCACGATCCCTTGTTGTAGACGGTATTGCCGTCGAACAGCGGGTTCGGATTGTACACCGGGCCGGAGGGGTCCGACACCCCGTTGTTGCCCAAATTCGTTTCGTAATTGCGCAACGCCTGAAAACCGTTCAAGTGCTCCACCCACAATGCTTCCATGTACGAGGCAAAGCCCTCATTCAGCCAGATATCCGGCCACGTGTCGCACGTGGTGCGGTCTCCCCACCACTGGTGAGAGAGTTCATGCAATTCGATCCAATCGTAATAATGGTCGCCGGTGGTGATCTGGTAGCCGTAGAAGGTGTTGGTCTGGTGCTCCATGCCGCCCGACCATTGGAAGTTCGTCATGCCGTATTTTTCGCGCACGAACGGATACTCGCCGAAGGTGTTGGCCAAAAAAGTCACCATCTGCGGGCAATTGCTCCAGGAGACCTGAGCGTTGGACAGATATTCCGGATAGGGATACATATCCATCGGCATGCTGTCGCCATTGAGGGCTACGTACCATTCGCGGAAGTGGGCGTAGTTGGTGGCGGCAAAGCAGATCAGGTAAGTGGATAAGGGGTAACTGTGGAACCACGTGAACCTCCGCGAAGAGGGCGGCACGGTGACCGTGGATTCGAGCAGCCCGTTGGAGGTGACCGTCACCGTGTCGGCTACCGTAACGGTAATCCGCGCGCTGTCGGCCTTGTCGCCGACGACATCCTTGCAGGGCCACCAGTCGCGCGCGCCGAAAGGCTCGGAGAGCGTGGAGACGGATGGCACCAGATGCCCGTTGACGTTGCGGTCATAGAAGGAATAGGAGGGGTTCTCGTTGGTCAGGCAGGGCGTGCCGTGCCACACGACGCGCACGTTGACCGTCTGCCCGATAGGATAGACGCGGTCCATGGCGACGGTGATCTGGCTCAGCGTGGTATTGCGCGTAAAGGTGCTGGGCGCGCCCGCGCAGTAGACCGAATCCACCGTCATGGTGGCGCAGAAGTCCAGCACCATTTCATTCAAATCGGCGGCCAGGCTGCGAGCGGTAATGTTCACTGCGCCCGACATCTGGTGGGCCGAATACGCGCGCGCGTCGATCCACAGATCGTAATAGGTGACATCGTAATCATTCTGCGTGGAGGTGATCGCCTGCTGTTGCTCGGCCTCGATCCCCCGCCGGATGCGCGCTGCTTCCCGCTCATGGAATTCACGCGGATTGGCCGGCGGAGCATTGTCCGCCGAATCCACGGCCAGCGCCACCGCACCCGCCAGCGCCAGCAGCACAACCACCCACAATCCTGTTTTCACTTTCATGCCGTTCTCCTTGAAGTAAAGCTGAAATCTAAAAGCTGAAAGCTGAAACCCGCTCTTCTTTCCTACTTCTCTTATCCCTTATCCCTTAGCACTTATCCCTTCTTCAGTCTCCCGTAGGGATAATCCCCCTCTTCTCCACCATCAGCATCACGGTGCGTTTCAGGGCGCGCGTGCGATGCATAATCCCCTTGGGCACTACAAACCCCTGTCGCGGCGCAAGGGCGACCACTTGATCTTCGAGATCAATCAGCAGTTCCCCTTCCACCACATAGAAGAACTCGTCGTCCTCATCGTGCTTGTGCCAGTGGTACTCCCCCTCCACCACGCCCACCCGCACTACCGAGTCATTCACTTCGCACAATGTCTGATTGAACCACTTATGTCGGTTCGCATCGGACAGCGCCTTCTCATCGATCACTTCGAGCGGCGGATAGAGAATATCAAGCCGCGTGACGTAGGGATAATCGTTGGGATTGGACATGGTAGACTCCGAAGAAAATAGGAAATTTGAAATAGGAAAGCAGAGGGAAATCTGTTTCCTTTCTGCTCTCTGCTCTCTGCTTTGTTTCCTATTTCCTATTTCTCATTTCCTGTTTTCAATTCGCTTCCCGGATAGTAATAATCCAGAATCTGCGCCACGCTCCAGCCGTTTTGGGCCATGGCGACGGCACCGAGTTGGCAGAGGCCCACGCCGTGGCCCCAGCCGCCGCCTTTGAGGGTCAGCGTATCGCCGTGCTCATCGACTACAAAATAGGAGGACGGCAAATGCGAGGGTGAGAGTGCGCGGCGGATGTTCAGCTCGCCGTAGATCGTGCTGCTGGCCGCCTCGCCTTCGATCTCCAGAATCAGAATGCGGCCCGACTTGCCGCGCTGCCGGACATGAAAGGCTTTGATCGCGCCCAGATTGCGGCCCGTCTTTTCGGCCAGCAGTTCTCCCCATTCGGCGCGGGTGCGTGAGAACTCCCAGCGGAACAGCGGGTCTTTGTCCCACGGATCCGGATAAGGATACACCTCGCCATTGCACCAGGCGGGCGGCGGATTCAACAGAAAGTTGCGGGCTAAGATTTCATTCGACAGGTCGTCGCCGTCAAAATCGCCGCAGGTACGCACTGCAAAATAGTCCGGCCCTTCCTCCCCCCACGCGGCCTCGTAGCGTTCACTGATTCCACCGCAGGATTTGGCATAACGGGCGTCCACAACACGGAAGGATGAAATAAGAATCTGGCCGGCGGTTTCGCGGACGGGAGCGATGACGGCGTTGGCTTCGCGTTTGACGCCTTGATAGCATTGACAGTGGTCATCATTGCAGACGTCGAAACCGTCGCTGTGATGGTGGCGGTTAGCGGTGGCCAGCACCGTGGATCGCGCGCAAATCGCCTGCGCCTGCGAAAAGGCCGGCGGCAAGTCGCTGCGCATTTCAGAGCCCACGGCGCTCTCCAGATAGGTTTCCAGCGGCAAGCAGTTGGCGGCGGTGAGGCCGAGGCCGCCCGGATGGAACAGATGCAGCTCGCCGCGATATTCAAGCTGCTCCTTGCGCTCCCAGTGGAAGCCACGGCCAATGGGCACATTGTAGAGCCAGAACACCGACTCAGGATTGAGCGGCGTCGCCCGCATCTCCATCACGCGCGCCGAAAAGTCGCCGATGCTGACCTCGAACATCTCCTGGGCTGTGGCCGTGTCCAGCCGCACCACGGCAAAGCCCAATGGGTTCAGCCCCTCAATGCAGCGTAAGGCGCTTAGCACCTCATCGGCATCCTGCGGCGTGCCGAGCTTGACCACCGGCCACCAGACACGGTTGTCATAGGGCGGCCACTGCTTGCCCGCTTCCACGATTTCCAGATCGAAGGCTTTGCCCGACTCGCGCACGGCATGCAGGACCTGCTCGGCATGGTGCAAGGAGAGTGATTCAGCCAGACGGACGCCGTAGCGCTGCTCACGCTTGCCCTTCTGGGCGCGGACTTCAAAATGCCCGGCGGTGGTGTCTAAGGTCATGCTGCGGCAGCAATCGGTGCGGCACTCGATGCGGAAATCGCAGATCAGTTCACCCGTAATTACGGGTTCATCCCACAGGAGGCCGACGGAAACGGTACGATTCATGTCAGAAGGCTTCATTCAAGGAGAGGTAAAAGGCATCGGAGCGCTGTCCCCACGCCTTGTCGAGGCGCAGGCACACTTTGTCCTTGGGCAGAATTACCCAGCGCAGACCGCCGCCGAGCGAGTGTTTGAAATTGGGCCGGGAAAAATGCGAGACCTTGTCCGCGACGTCACCCGCTCCGGCAAACAGTCCGCCGCGAATCTGCCAGATCAGCGGAAAGCGGTATTCGATCTGCGCCGTGAGTACATTCATGTCGCGGAAGCGGCCATAGTTGTAGCCGCGCAGGCGGTACTCATTGCCGATGGACGGCAGTTCGGTAAACGGCGGAGATCCTCCCTCAAACGTGGCGCATCCCTGCACGGCCAGAACATGCGAGCCATGCAGCGAGCGGTAAGCGCGCAGATCGAGGTTTAAGCCGCGGTAGTTGCTGCTCGCGCCGAGGCTCTTATGGGACAGGCCGAACTTGCCGAACAGATACACGCCGCGCCCGGGCGAGAAGGTATTATCGCGCGAATCATAAAAGATACTGGCGCCGGGTCCGGAGACCACCTCGTTACGGTCTTTGAGGCCGGCGCGGTCGAGCGCCCGCCCCGGTTCCACCCGCAGCAGCCGAACCGAACTCAGCGCATAGTGCAGTCCCACGCCGAAGGTTTTGGTCAGCTTCTTCTGCACACTGACATCCGCGCTGTATTCGCGCGGCGTGTAGGTTTCTTTGTCGCGCTGCGAGGTGTGGTTGCCGATCCCCCAGTACGAATCCGGCCAGCGGCGCATCTCCAGTTCCGCCACGGTGTGCCACGGCCCGAGGTACAGATCGGGATTCAGATAGACGCGGAACTGGTCATTCTGGCTGTAGGTTGCCAGCGCGACAATTGTCGAAGGCCGCGCAGTGTCGATCCGCGCGATAATCCCCGTCACAAATCCCGCCAGCCACTGCGTCTCCGGCGCATAGCCGATGACCGGCACAGGAATAATGCTGATGCGTTTGGGCCGTTGCGTGGTCGTGGTATTAATAAATGTGCTGTCCGCCGCAAGAGCGGAGGAAGCGATCAGAAAGAAAAGAAGAAAGCGAAAGAACATCTGCTACGGTCTCACAATCATCGATGCAGTATCTTGAGCGTTCAGGTCGTGAAGGAGCTTGTCTAATTGCTTGCTGAAGGAATCGTGGCTCTTCCACTTTCGAAAATCGGCTACAACACGGTTCTTGATCACATACTGGAGCTTGTGATTCCACCCGTCCAGCAAGTAATCGTCAATCATGATCGGGAATAGGACGCGCTCTTGGTAGCGGCGCTTGGCAAAGTCCTCATAATCCAACTCACCGCGTGCCACTTTCTCCTCGTCCTTCACCTTCCGAACGGCTTCCTCTTCCTCGCGCTTAAGCCCCTCCTCGATCTCGTCAATGACGGGCTGGCTATTCAGCGAGTTGTAGGAACAGACGATGACGAGTTTGTCGTAGAGGCGGATGGCCTTATCAATCTCGTGTCTTAGCGATTCACCTGTGCGTGCGGTTTCCGGGAAGTACCAGCAGCGAACACCGGAGTCTTGCAACTTGTCGTAAAGGTGCTTGACGAAGGCATTGTCCTTGGAAGAATGGCTGAGGAAGCAGGTGTAGTATTGGATGGGTGATTGGGCAAGGGATTTGGCGTATGCGATAACGTGATCGGGGAGGCCGCAGCCGCGCAAGAAGATCTCGGAGATGTTACCTTGCGAATTCAACAACGTATCTACGCCAATCGTTGATGGTCCTTCGTGTACCACCTTCTCTAAACCGGACATGCCTCGTAGATCAACATCAGCCATGACGGTTCCGCCGAATTTCGCTCCTCCGACTTGAGTGTTAGAGAACCAACAATTCAGAAAAACCGTTTGTGCCAATTCTGCATGGCAAAGAACGGCGTCATCGAATAGGCCTGTGTCAAAAACTGTCGTAATGACTTGTGCGCCAGTAAGGTCCACCCCACGAAGGGCTACATCAGCGAGTTGTGCCCCGTTCATAGAAACGTGGCACATTTGGGCATCATCAAGATCTACGTCCCAGAGGGCGGCGCCACTAAGGTTCGATCTTGTTAAGTTCGCACGTTGCAGTTTACAGTGGACAATATCCGCATTCTGAAAGTTTGCGCCAGAAAGATCTGCCTCTCGCAGATCAATGGCTTCGAATTCAGCTCTTGAAAGGTCCAATTTCTGTTTCGGGTGGGATACTCGCCAAGAACTAATCGCCGCGGTTCCCTTATTGACAATCTTCACATGTTCCGGATTTGCCATTTCCCAAATCCTCAGTAAGTTTCAGGACAGCGCATACGCGAACACCGCAGCGGCTGTCACGAGGTTCAGACTCTCGGCGCTGCCTTGCGGGGCAAGGGTGATGCGGTCGGTGCAGAGGGCGGCGACGTCGTCGGACAGTCCCCGGGTTTCGTGGCCAAGGACCAGCACTACGGGCGGCTTCAGATTCAGTTTGCCATGCAGCGGCTCGCCACTGTGGGCCACGGTGGCCACGCTGGAGCCGGGCCATTCCCGCAGAAAGGCCGCAATGTCCACGTCGGTCTGCACGGGCTGATGGAAGAGACTGCCCATGCTGCCGCGCACTACCTTGGGGTTCCAGACTTCGGCAGACTCCGGACCGAGCAGCAGTTCTATTGCGCCGAAGAAATCCGCCACGCGGACCAGCGCGCCGCAGTTGCCGGGATCGGAGACCTTTTCGCAGAGAATCGCCAGCTTTCCGGCGCGGGGCGGCAGTTGAAAGACGCGCGCCACCGCCACGATTCCCTGGCTGCTCTCCACCGTGGAGATCCGGCCAAAGGTCTCGCTGTTCACCGTGAACACGGGAAATCGCGGGCGCGAGCCGAACTCCTCCTGCCACTTTTCGACTTCGGAGGCCAGCACCAGCACCGCCTCAAGGCTTACACGGGCGCGCAGCGCTTCGCGCACACAGACGTCCCCTTCAATCAGAAATTCGCTGTGCTCGCGGCGGAATTTCTTCTGTGTGAGGCTGGACCAGTCCGAAACTTGCTTGCGCGTGGGCGCGGAATAAGGTTCGATCATTAATGGGTCGGTGTAGAGCCGGTTTGCTGTTGAAAGTAGGCGTAGAGTGCATCGTAGACGATGAATTCCCGCTCCAGAATCTCGTGGTCATCCTTGAGGCCGATCAGGCGGAAGCCCTTGGCAATGGCCTTGATCCCCGGCGCTTCGGGCCGCCCAAACAGATCCACCTCCACGTCGGCCCCATGCACGACCTTGGCCATAAGTTGAATGGCCGGATCTTCGAGACGGTACTTGGCCACAATCGCCTCGAAGCTGCAGTGCCCCACATGGTGGCCGAGTTCCACTCCGGCCACGTCGAAGGGCGTGGCATTCTCCTTTTTGGCGGCTTCCATCACCTTATCGGTCGGGACAAACAGGAACTCCGCGTCGGCATCCACAAATTTCTTAATTAACCACGGGCAGGCCACGCGGTCTACCATCACATGCTCACGGGTAATCCATTTCATCGTGTGCACCCTTTATGAATAAGAAGCCAATGCATAAATCCGCGCCGCCTAATCGGGCGGCAGCACGCCGTTCATCAGCAAAGCCAGCAATAGACACCCCAGCGCCAGGCGATAGACAATGAACAGATAGGTTGAACGCTTCCGCAAATAGTTCAGCAGAAAAGCGATGGACGCATAGCCGACGACGCCAGACACCACCGTGGCGACGATCAGACCGGTCACGCCGGCCTCGGTGGAGAGCAGCATGTGGCGCTGTTTGATCAGTTCGAACAGTCCCGCCGCCAGCACAGACGGCAGTGAGAGCAAAAACGAGAACCGCGCCGCGGTTTCGCGGTTCATGCCCACCAATAGCCCGCCGGTAATGGTGGTGCCGCTGCGCGAGGAGCCGGGCACCAGCGCCACCGCCTGCGCAAGCCCCGTGAACAGTACATCTTTCCACGACAGTGTGTCCATGCGCTTCAACTCTCGGGCATGCGCGACGCGCCAGCGGGCGATGATCTCGGCAGCCATCAGCGCCAATGCCAGCACGATCATCGAGCCGGCAATCACATACAACGACCGCCACTCGCTTTCGATAGACTTTTTGAACAGCACGCCCAGAATGACCACCGGAATGGTGCCCAGCACAATCATCCAGCCCAGTTGCGCGTCGCGGTCCCGCAGCGGTTTGCCCGCGGCCAGTCCCCCCACCACACCCGTAATCATGCGCGCGATGTCGCCCCGGAAATAGAAGAACACGGCCAGCAATGTGCCGAATTGAATCACCGCCGTAAAGGCCGCGCCGGGGTCGCTCCAGCCCACCAGCGCGGGAATAATCCGCAGATGGGCGGTGCTGCTGATGGGAAGAAATTCGGTCAACCCTTGAATAATGCCCAGAACAATGGCTTGCAGAATACTCATCGTGTGGATGGCGCCATGAGAAAGGTGAAAGAAGCAATAAGACTGTTTTCAAGAAGCAGGCTTTCCTGCGCCCAATCGGTCTCGCCAGAGCGAAGCCGGGTCAGAGGTGCGATTCGGGACAGGGTTTGGGTTCGATCTGCAGCGTGCAGTGAGTAATCCCGTACTTCTCTTTCAGGAGATCCTGCGCGGCACACAGCGTGGAATCCGGGTCACATCCGCTGGCGGGAAGCAAATGCGCCGTTAGCATCGGCTCGCCGCTGCCGATCAGCCAAACGTGTAAGTCATGGCACGATTCCGCTTCGGTCAGACCGTTCAGGTCGTTGCGAAGCGCCTGAAGATCGATATGCGGCGGCGAGCCTTCAAGGAGAATGTGAATCGCACTCCTTAACAGGGTCCACGTGCTGAAAAGAATCAGCACGCTGATAATAATGGACGCCGCCACGTCCACGATGGTCCACCCGCCAACCCAAATCGCCACACCGGCAAGAATTGCGCTGACCGATCCCGCGGCATCCGCGACAAGGTGCAGGAAGGCGGCTTTCACGTTCAAATCATCATGCTGATGCGCATGCAGCATCCAGGCCGAAGCCAGATTGGCCAGCAGGCCGGCAACGGCTACGGGCAGCATGATGTACGCGTTCACCGTCTGGGGATGCGCAACGCGCTGCAGGGCTTCGAACACGATGAACCCCACCACCACCCAAAGCACGAGACCATTCAGCAGTCCGGACAAAACCTCAATCCGGCCATAACCGTAGGTTCGCTTTGCGTTCGCGGGTCGCAGCATGGCATAGGAAGCCCAGAGCGCAACTCCCAGCGCGGCCACATCCGAAAGCATATGACCCGCATCCGCGAGGAGTGCCAGAGAGCCACTGATCCAGCCGCCAATCACCTCGATGATCAGGAAGGCCGCATTCAGCCAGAAGGCCCAGACGAGAGCGCGTCGCCGCTTTTCCGTATTCGCCGCGTGCTCACGCTCGCCGGCGTGGTGCGTATGATTAGGATGCATGAGATCGGATCATGATGTTTTCAGGAATCCCGCCTTCCACAGGCCGATGCCGCCGATCAACGCGACGACGTACCCAAGGATCGCTAAGGGGGGATTCAGCAGCAGTTGGTAGCCAATGCCCAGCGTCAAGCCGAACACCAGCGCCATGCCCCAGGCAAAACCCCAGAGCGGGGTCGAGACCTTTTCGGGTTTCGGCGTCACCTGACCGTTGGCGCGCATCCATGTCCGTACCGCGCCCCACACGCCCACGGGCCGCGTGCGGCGGTAGAATTCGGCCAGGGCTTCCATCGGCGCGGGTTTGGTCAGATAGGTGACGGCAACCCACACCACCATCGAACCGAAGGTGATGATCAGCAACCGCCCCCCGTAGCTCAACGGCACGCCGAGCAGCGCCAGCGTGAGCACGCTGGAAGCCACCATCGCCGAAATTTCGCTCCACGCATTGATCCGCCACCAGAACCAGCGCAGCACATAGACCGGCCCTGTTCCCGCGCCGAAGGCGATCACGAATTTGAAGGCGTCGGTCACACTCTCCGTCCACCACGCCGCCAGCGCCGCGCCGATCACCACCAGCACGGTAGCCACCTTGCTCATCCAGAGATAGTGATGTTCGCCGCGATTCTTGACCAGATAGGAACGGTAGACGTCATGCACCAGATAGCTGGCTCCCCAGTTCAGATGCGTGGAGGTGGAACTCATGAAAGCCGCCAGCAGCGAAGCGATCATCAACCCTTTGAAGCCGAAGGGCAGAATGTCCATCATCAGTTTGGGATAGGCCATCTCGGGATCGGCAATCGTCGGATAGAGAATCAGCGTCGCCAGCGCGGCGATCACCCACGGCCAGGTGCGGAAGGCCAGATTGGTGAGACTATACCAGAGCGTCGCCAGCAGCGCGTGCTTTTCATTCTTGCAGGAATTCTGCCGCTGAATCACCTTGCCGCCGCCGTCGGAATTGACATTGGCCCACCACGTGACGGCAATGTAGGTCATGAAGCCGGTGAAGGCCGGCGTCCAGAAATCCCCGCTGAAGAAGCCACCTTGCCCCGGCGCCGGCGCCATGCGCAGCAGGTCGGGATTCGTGACCGCTTTCATCGCGCCGTCTTTCAAGGCCGCCAGTCCCCCCACCCTGTCCACGGCAAACACAGCTAAGATAATCGCGCCGATCTGCGCAATGGCATACTGCACCAGGTCCGTTAAGGCCACACCCCACATGCCCGAGAGCAGCGTGTAGAAAAAGGCCAGCCCGGTAAAGACGAAGATGGCAAACGGCTTATCCCAGCCGAGGGCGACATTGGTGATCTTGTACATGGCCAGAATAATCCAGCCCATCACAATCACGTTAATGGGCAGCGCCAGCCACAGGCCGCGAAACACGCGCAGAATCCGCGAGGCCGTGCCCGAACCATAGCGCACCTGCGTCAGTTCCACGTCGGTCAGCACCTTGGCCCGCCGCCACAGCGGCGCCAGAAAGAACGTGGCAAACAGAGAGCCGATGCCGAAGCACCACCACTGCCAGTTCTCATAGATGCCCATCGTGCGCACCAGCTTGGTGACATACAGCGGCGTGTCGCACGAAAAGCTGGTGGCCACCATTGAGGTCCCGGCAATCCACCACGGCAGCGCCCGCCCCGCGAGGAAATATTCCTCGGTAGACTTGTGCGCCCGCCGCGTCATGATAATGCCGACCACCAGGCTCAGCACATTGTAGGCGATAATAATCGCCCAATCGAGAGAATTTAAATTAGCCAAGGGAAAATGCTGAAATTCTGAAACGCTGAAAGGCTGAAATGAAGACCTAAGGACGGCCTACGGGCGGGCTCCTGCCCGTTCATCACGTATTACTAGTCCGCACCCTCCGGGTGCGGGTGAAAGAGGGATTCCAAAATTTGTGACTTCCTGACGGCGCCACGGAAGGATCTTAGGTTTGGGGAGCGAGCTGTCGTATGCAGCCTGAACGAAGGGCATATGTGTATTTGCGCTTGAGTCTTGGCACCCATTCGTTCTCATTCGTGCCCGGCGGTTCCCGGACTAAACTTTACAGGCCTCTGCAATGCACCGGAAGTCGCTTCGACAAGATCGGTGTGGATTTCTACGAGCATGGCGTATCGCTCATCCCAAAAGTACTTTAGGTAGCTGTGCGTCTGAGATTTTACAGTTGCATGGAGGAAATCGCCGACCTTTCCCAAGTAGGTACGCGCCTTCTCTTTGGTAAGTACCGTGTACTTCAACTGAGTGTACAATGCAGGTTCCTGATCTGGACTCTGGCTCAAACCAACTAGCAAAGAGTGTTCTGTCATCGCTTGATCGTCAGCAGAGAGAAGGGCGGCAATCATCTTCTCTGGATTCTGGTTCCTTCGCTTGGGCTTCGGCTTCGCTCCCATTATGTTCTCATAGCGACTTAGAAGGTACGACTCTATTGCGAACCGTAATTCGAGTGCACAGTAGATCAACGGAATGGCATTTCGGCCATCCTGCTCCCATGCAAGAAGGTGATCAGCAGCCCTCTCCAGGCAACTCCATTGATCCCAGTGTGTCTTCATTATCGTCATGTTCCTTTCCACGCCCTATCCCCCAATCTCATATAGCTCTCGATAGAAGTCAAGGCGGTCTTCGACCTCGCCGCCATCCTCGCTAGTTACGGTTTGATAGCAGATCAGATAACGACTGCGCGGGTTCATGTTTTGTTCGCGGAGAACATCCTCGCCGCGCTGGTCTCGCGAGACCGCACCGACAGCGCGAGGATCTTCATCCGCGTCGAGGATCAAATAGAAGGCAGGCGCGCGAACCGTTGATCTTGGGCCGAAGGGATATGGCCCACTCCAAAGATAGCCCTTGGCGTTGAACACGATTCCTCTCTAACTTTTTTTCTGAAACAGGAGCAGCTTTCGATCTGGTTATCTGCCTGAGATCTTTCCGGAGTACCGTCAGGACGAAAAGGCCAAGATCCTTCTGTCTTTCACCCGCACCCGGAGGGTGTGGAGTAGTAGCGGTGGGGCTGCGTTTCGGCCGGGTTGTGTAAGCAGTGCAGGTCCGTTCGCAATTCGGCTCAACCGGGCTCGGCGGTGCTGTTCAGGCTTGGCGGGCGATGCAATCAGCCCCTACCGCCGCTCTTCTTTCCTATTTCCTATTTCCCATTTCCTATTTTCTTCAAAACAGCCCCGGTTTTCCCAGCGCCCGCCGTGCCAGTCCGATCTGGCCGACGTGGTAGGCTTCGTGGCAGATGAAGCTGCCGATGCGGTCGGTGAAGGTGCCGCCTTCGGGCAGATGGGGGAACTGCTTGGCCGACTCGCCGAGGCGGGGCTCGAAAGAGTGCAGCGTGGCGGTGACGGTCTCGAGCGACTCCTGCAACAGCCCGTTCAGCTCGGAGAGCGGCTTGGCGCCGGCGGGGAAGTCCTTGGGGTTGCGGTCATACACGGCAAGCCCCTCGCCCCAAACGGGCGCGGCCCCGAGATCCCGCAGCAGAAAAGACCGGGTGGCAATCAGATGGCCCAGCAGATAGTTGATGCAATTGCCCTGCGCCGCCGGGGGGCACAGGCTGTCTTCCTGAGAAATGTCCGCCAGTGTACGCACCAGAATCATCTGGTTAAAGCGGAACTGGTTGAGAAGGTTTTGGGAAGTCATGGAGGGGAAAATTAGAAATTGAAAATGATAAATTATAAACTGAAGAGGTCGGCGGGTTCATCCTTCATCCTTCCGCCTTCATCCTTTCTTACGGGTTCATCTGCACCCGCAGCGTATCCAGCTTGGGGTTTTCGGTCCAGGCGGAGACAAAGGCGGTCAGCTTGTGGATGCCGACACCCTTCTTCTGTTCAAAGACGACCACCGAGTCCGCATTCTCCAGGCACTTGACGGTGGTGTCATGGGCGGCAAGGCGCACACAGAGCTTGCCGACCTTTACCCGCTGTTTGCTGTCCCGTCCGGCAGTGGTGTAGGCAATGCCGGTGGATTTCTGCCAGAACCAGCCGTAACTGGTTTCCACCTCCACATGCAGCCACGGCAGCGGCTTGGCGCTGTCAGCGGGAGCACTATTTGCGGGAGCAGAACTTTCGGCCTTCTCTTGACTGTGTCCAAGGGCCGCCAGCAGACCAAATAGTATAACCAATGCGGAGAAGATTCTCAAACGGGAGTTCATATTTGTTGCCTCAGTAATTCTTCAGGATGTTCGGACGGTACCCCCCTTTTATCCCCCCTTATGCTAAGGGGGGAGACAACTCATCCTTCCCCCTTTGAAAAAGGGGGAATCAGAAGGGGGTTCGGAATTGGCATCCCTTAAAGATAAAACATTCCGCACCAAAGGCAACGAAGATGTCCCAAACAATTCGAGCATCTCTCGGCATTGTATTGCCTTTGACACGGGAATTTGCTAATTTTGGAACGTGGAAATAGTTGCGTTTTGCTTAAATTGCAAAATGCTGAAAATCAATACCCTACAATCTGAGTGAGCCGATCATGCACGACAAATTATTTATCCCCGGACCCTCAGAGGTCCGTCCCGAACTCCTCGCCGCTGTGGCCTCGCCGCAAATCGGCCACCGCACCCAGAAGTACAAGGATCTGCACGGCGCCCTGATCCCGATGCTGCAGAAAATCCTTTACACTGAACAGGATGTCCTCCTCTTCACCTGCTCGGCATCCGGAGTTATGGAAGGCAGCGTCCGCAACCTGTGCCAGAAGAAGGTTTTGACCACGGTCAACGGCGCCTTTTCCAAGCGCTGGTTCGAAATCAACAAGTTCAACGGCATTGCCGCCGACAAGATCGAAGTCCCCTGGGGCCAGGCCGTCAGCGCCGAGGCGATTGACGCCAAGCTGGCCACCGGCGAGTATGATGTGCTGTGCATGGTCTTCAACGAGACCTCCACCGGCGTGCGCGCGCCCATCGAAAAGGTCGCCGCCATGATGAAGAAATACCCCAATGTCATGTTCTGCGTGGACGCCGTCTCGGCCATGGCTGGCGACAAGATCGAATGCGACAAGCTTGGCCTCGACGTCTGCCTCGCCGGCACTCAGAAGTGCTGGGGCCTGCCCACCGGTCTGTGTGTGACGATGGTGTCGAATAAGGCCATGGAGCGCGCGGCGCAGGCCAAGGCTCCCGGCTACTATGTCAATTTCGTGGACGCCAAGAAGTACAATGACAAGGCTCAGACCCCGCACACTCCCGCTATCCCCATTATCTTCGGTCTGAAGGCCGCCTGCGACCATATTCTGAATGAAGAAGGCCTCGAAAACCGCTGGGCGCGTCACCTTGCCATGGCCAAGGTCGTGCGCGAGTGGGCCGTCAATGCCGGCTTCGAACTCTACCCCGAGAAGGGCTTCGAATCCAACACCTTGACCTGCATCAATAACACGCTGGGCATTCCCATCGGCGACCTGAACAAGGCGCTGTCCAAGAAGTACCATGCGATCATCTCCAATGGCTACGGTGATCTGAAAGAGAAGACCTTCCGCATCGCCC
Source organism: bacterium (assembly GCA_036504735.1). NCBI lineage: Bacteria > bacterium. The sequence continues at coordinate 414,130 of DASXUQ010000009.1, read as the reverse complement.
ACATGGGAGACTGCACCATGGCCGAGATCAAGGAACTGCTCGGCTGGCTGGATGAACTGATTCCCGTGGTTGCCAACGGCGCCGCCGTCAAAGCCTAAGAAACAGACTCTGAGCAAGGGCACGGCACAACCACCGTGCCCTTGCTCCACTCTGACTACGGCTCACAGCTCGCTCGGCGTGATTGTTGTCATACGCATATCAGGAGATGCAATGAGATACCTTTGCATGGCAATTCTCCTTCTGGTTAGCCTTCCGCACCCTTTACGAAGCCAGACCGCGAAAGCCCAGGGTACCGTGAGAATTCAGAATGTGGAAACATTCTTCTCTCGCGTCATTTCCCTGAAGACCGACCCTGAAAGAAGAGAGTTCGAGACAAAAGAGGAATTCGAGAAGCGCCTGTCGAAAACCGTGGACACCTCTATAGTCTACTACATTCCATTAGGCACTGCGGGCCTCATTTCGAAATCGTACACCTACGATCTTGAATCGCAAGTTCTCGAGTTTCATGGCGGAGGAAATCCCGACCGTAGGCCGACAGACTACCGAGGTATAGAAGGCGATCCGATCTTAGTCAGAAACGTGATTGAGAATAGAGGATCTTACAAGGGATCCAACGCGTACGGCGCGTCAGTGACAGTGAAAGAGGTGTGGTCGCACGATTACGTGCTTAACGTGAATGGTCTTCGCTCACTTCCAGACAGCATCTATGATTATGGCACTCACACTATGAAGCTCGCCCTTCATAGACCGCCTAAGGAAGCTGAGAGATTGAGCAAGACGATCAAACTCGCTGTGGGCGTCAAGCTTTGGAGTGCTAATAACAGTGCCATGGAGTGTGTAGACGTTCTCAGGCCCAAGTTTGATAACCCTATCGACGCGGGTTTTTTCGTGCACTGGGTCGACGCGAGGTTCGTAGATATAGTTCTCTATGACCCACTCACAAAGCGAGTGGTAACGAGATTCACACCGTAACTTCACCGGAGGAACGATGCAACGCGCTCTTCTTGCCCTGTTGTTCCTTTCGTCGGCGCTCTTTGCCCAGCCGCCGCGCGGGCCGTTCACGGTCTTTGAGACCGGCAGCTATGCGCGGATGAGCGATCTGCATGTCACGCTGCGCAGCGCGGATACGGCGGATGTCTTTTATGCTTCTCAGAATACGGTCTATCATCTTGCGGTCACGCTGCAGGACGGCCAGATGTTTGCCGGGCCGCAGGAACTGGCAATGGAAGGCCAGAACTGGACGCGGCAGATCTGCGACGCCGTCTGGACCGGAGCGGACTGGGCGGTACTGGTCTATGACACCACGGCCGAGTTCAACCGCACGCTCATCTACCGCGGGCTGGATACTCCCGGCGACGGCGAAATCGTGGCCGCGGACCGCACCCGTCCCACGGGACTGCCCTATAGTGAAGGCAGTTACAACTATTCCCTGCATCTGGCGCCGCGAGTCGGAGGTGGATTCGTGGCCGCATGGCTGAATGCCTGGGAGTATGTGGTGACTCAAGGCGGTGCACGGGAAGCCGGCGTAAGCTGGCTGGGCATGGACTATCCGCCGGATACCGCCGCGGTGCGCATCGGACATGATGATTTCGGGCGGGACTATGACGCCATGTTGATCCGCTCCGTGCGCGCGGATTCGGTGCTGGCCTGCGGCATATCCACCCTCGACAGCACGGCCATGTTGCGCCACCTGTCCCCGTTCTTTGAGCCGCCAAGTGTCTGGAACCGGGAATACGCCTGCTGGGCGCCCCATCCGGTCGGCTTTCTGGCCACTCCCGGGGGTCGGCTGTTTGTGCTGGCCAATGCCGACAGTGCGCGGCTGATGGAACTCAGAAATGAGACCAGTCTGTTGCGCCAGACAACCCGCGGCGTGCCCCACAGTTTTGCCGGAGACCGCAACTACGGTATGGCGTGGCTGTCCGGAGGGGCCACGGAACTCTACGTGATGCGTGTGGACACCAGCGGCGGGATGTTCTACCTGCCGGGACTGCTGGCCACGCCGCGCAGTGGTTTTCATCTCGGAGAATCGACCTTGGGCATGGCCACAGATGGCTTTCTGGCCAGTGTGTGGCTCGAAAACGGCGTGCAGGACACCAGCCGCGTCCAACTGCGGATCATTTCTCTGAGCCCCTACGCGATCCTCGATGCAGGATCTTCCTTCATCCCTCATCCCTCATCCTTCATCCTTTCTTCCAGCCCCAATCCTTTTAATGGCACGTTGCGCATCGAGTACACGCTGCCGCATGCGGGGCCACTCGAACTGAGCATTTACAATGTGCTCGGTCAGAAGATCGAGCAGCTTATCAGCGGCCCTCAGATCGCGGGATCCCACACACTGATGTGGACGCCGCAGTGCGGCACGGGGATTTATTTTGTCATGCTGAAGTCCGCGGACGCCGTCCGCACATCGAAAGTGGTCTACCTGAAATAACGTCAAGGAGGAACTCATGCTACGCTTAGTTGCTGCTTTAGTGTTCCTGTCGACGGTTGCCTTCTCGCAGCCCTTCACCGGACCTTTCACGGTGACCGAACTGACCACCATGGCCACCATTTCCCAGCCGCATCTGACCTTGCGCAATGCGGACACGGCGGATGTATTCTATCAGATCGCCGACACGGTATTTCATGCCACGGTGTTGCTGCAGAACGGGCAGGTGGTGGCGGGACCGGAAGCGTTGACGACGCATGGCTCCGGCTGGACGCGCTGGCTGGCCGACGTGACCATGACGAGTTCGAGGTGGGTGGCACTCGTTTACGACACCACGTCCGCGATCAATCAGACCGTTATTTATACGGGTGGAGATGCCGCAGACACGGGCAGGGTCATCGATTCGGGAAACAACTGGTGTGACAACAGCCCATGGACGTATGCCAGCCGCCATGTTTCGCCAGTGCTCGCGCCGCGAGACAGCGGCTATGCCGCTGCCTGGATTGATTATTGGGATGTCCGCACACCGCAACAGCAGGAAGGCGGCATTAGTGTTAGTGGCGAGGATTATCTGTGGTCAGGCGAGGTGGCGCAGACGTTGAACTATTTTCAAGGACCAAGAGACCGTCTTATGATCCGCTCGATTTCACCGGACTCTCTTATTGCCCTTGGTTCGGATCCATCGCTGTTCCTGCTTCTGCCGCACGAAATGGTGCAACCACCGCCCACCCCACTGGATTGCCCGGCAAATGTCGTGAACTTTTTGCGCACGCGCGCCGCGCATACCCTCGTACTTTGCGCTTCGGACAGGGCACGCCTCTATGAAGTTGTTGGGCAGAGTGCTCAAGCGCGCGCTACCACGGAAGGCTTGCCCCTCGCTTCCGCGTCCCATCCCGACTTCGGCATGGCGTGGCTCGCCGGCGGCATCGGGGACTGGTATTTGTTCCGCGCGGACACGATGGGCGCGATTTCGTCTCTTCCGGGTTTGCTCGCCGAACCGCAAGCGGGTTACCTGATCTCGGAGGCCGCATTGGCCATGACCGGTAACGGCCTGATCGCCGCGCTGTGGGTCGAATACAGCCCGCTCGATTCCAGCACCGTTTCTCTGCACCTTGCGTCCCTCGGCTGGGATACTCCGCTGCAATCAAGTGATCGGCATTCCAGCCTTCATCCTTCAGCCTTCAGCCTTTCTTCCAGTCCCAATCCGTTCAACAGTGAGGCGCAAATCGAGTACAGTCTGCCACAGGCGCAGAAGATCGTTCTTTCCGTCTACAATCTGCTGGGGCAAAAAGTGGCGACATTGTTTGACGGGATGCAGGCCGCAGGCACGCACACACAGAGCTGGTCTCCGGCGGGAGCGGGCGGAATCTACTTTGCCGTGCTGAAATCCGGACAGACCACACGCACGCTTAAGCTGGCCTATCTGAAGTAACAAAGAGCTATGCTTCCCGCCCACCCGCCAGCGGCTCAGGATCTGTTCGACCGCTACCTGTCTCTGTTGGGCGTCACGCGCCGGGCTCCCGGCTATGCGGCTCTTACCGAACTGGTGCGGGCGCATCTGCGGCGCGTGCCGTTCGAAAATGTTTCCAAGCTCTTTTACAAAAAGCGCTACGGTTGGCGGGGCTTTCCGGATCTTGACCGGTTCCTTGCGGGGATCGAGGCCTTTCACTTCGGCGGCACCTGCTACGCCAACAATGGCCATTTCCATTCCCTGCTGCGCCATCTTGGCTATGACGTGACATTGTGCGGCGCGGACATGAGCGCGCCGGATGTGCACGTGGTCAGCCTCGTACGGACGGAGGGGCGAGAATTTCTGGTGGATGTGGGCTACGGTGCGCCGTTTCTGGACCCCCTGCCGCGCGATCTGCCCGCAGACGTTGTGATCATCCATGGCGAGGATCGCTATGTGCTCGCGCCGCAGGACGCAGCGGGCCGGTCGCGGCTGACCCTGCGTCGCCGTGGCGAACTGCGGCACGGCTACACCGTGAATCCTGCGCCGCGCGCAATCGCCGATTTCTCTGCCGTAATTGCCGATTCCTTCTGCCCCGACGCAACCTTTATGAACGGCGTGCTCATCGCCACGTACACACCCGGCGGCTCGCGCGTGCTGCACAATCTGGAAAGCCTCGAAATGGCGGGCGGGCAGACCATCCGGCGCACCCTTACGGGCCCTGAGGCCGTGGCCGAAGAGGCCGAGCGCCTCTTCGCCATTCCCCGCGCCGTTGTTGCCGAAGCCCTGACCGAAATCCCGGCCTTCCGCGACGTGTGGGAATGACACGCCCTCGGCTTTTCCCTTTGCGGCGGCAAACAGTCCGCACCGCGATCATGGCATCATAGCCCAGCAAGCTGGGCAACTACTTTCGGATTCTTCCGTTCATCACTCATCGTTTCTCGTTCATCGTTTGACTTTTACCCCCGTTTCATAACCCAACTGGGAAACACTTACCATGGAAAAAATTCTCATTACGGACGGCATGGACAAGAATGCCGTGGCCGAACTGAAGAAGCTCGGCTTTGACGTCACCGAACAGTTCTTTCCCGAGCCGGAACTGATCGAGAACATTAAGAAGTTCGACGCGGTTGTCGTGCGCTCGGCTACCAAAATTACCAAACCGGTGCTGGACAATGCCAACGGTCTGAAGCTCGTCATTCGCGGCGGCGTGGGCGTGGACAACATCGAAGTCGCCCATGCCAAGAGCAAGGGTATTGAAGTGCGCAACACTCCCGGCGCGTCCAGCGCGTCCGTGGCCGAACTGGCCCTCGGCATGATGTTCGCCTGTGCGCGGCAGATCCCACAGGCCGATGCCTCTACCAAGTCGGGCAAATGGGAAAAGAAGGAATTCGGCAAGGGCATCGAACTGGGCGGCAAGGTGCTGGGCCTCATCGGCATGGGCCGCATCGGCGCGCAGCTTGCCCAGCGGTGCGCGGCCCTCGGCATGTGGATCATGGCCTATGACAAATTCCCCGAAGCCGTCAAGAACCACGGTTTCCCGCTGGTCTCCAAGCAGGAAGTGCTGGAGCAGGCCGACTTCATTTCCCTGCATATCCCCTTCGACAAGACCGTTGGCCCGGAAATCGGCGCGGCGGAATTTGCCCTGATGAAGCAGGGTGTGGTGCTGATTAACTGTGCCCGTGGCGGCACGGTGGATGAGGAGGCGCTGATTGCCGCCCTCAACAGCGGCAAGGTCCGTGGTGCAGGCCTCGATGTGTTTGTCGGCGAGCCCAATCCCCGCCGCGATCTGGTGGAGCATCCCAAAGTCATCGTCACCCCGCACATCGGCGCCGCCACCGGCGAAGCCCAATCCCGCGTCGGCGGCGAAGTGGTGGAAATCCTCAAGGACTACTTCAAGAAATAGGCAACGGACTGAACGGCGCGCCGGTGAGCATTTCACCGGCGCGCCGGCTTCTGGCGCGTAGAACATCCTGTCATGCAATGTGGCCCGGTAACTTCCTTGGAGGGAAACATGAAGTCACTGCTGATTACTCTGACATGCTTACTCCTCACAAACAGGTCGCTTTTTGCCGATCCCCGCCAATGGGACACGACCGGCGTGGTGATTCGGCAAGGCGACGATCTGCAATGGGAACAGGTGGCGGCGCGGAATGAGCAAGGGGACGTGCTGGTGGTGTGGAGCAGTTTTGCCGGCGGTGATGGAGACATCTGGGCGCAATTGATCAGCCCGGATGGGACACCGCAATGGGCGGAAGGTGGAGTAATCGTGTGCGGCGATCCCGGCGGGCAACGCTATCCGGCGGCCATCGCGGGGAGCGACGGATGGATAGTTGCATGGCAGGATTATCGTTCACCACGCGACTGTCAGTTTCACGACGATGAATGCTGTAAAATTCGAGCGCAGAAACTGAACGCTGCGGGACAACGGCAGTGGAGCGCCGACAACTTCACCGGAGTTGAGATTGAGGGCAGTGAAGTTGATGGCTTCGTACTCGCATACACGATGACCGACGATCATTCCGGAGGAGCTATCCTTGCATGGGATAGAGGTACTAGCGGAAGCGACTCTATTTACGCATTGCGCATCGCAGGTGAGGGGACGTCCGTGTGGGAAGCACCGGTGGCGGTGGCTGCAACCAACTCCGGATCATCACCAGCAACGGCATGTGATGACGCAGGCAACCTGTTGATCGCCTGGGAGGATTATCGGGAGAGCCTGAGCCGCATCCGGGTTAACAAGTTGAACTCCTCCGGATCACTCCTGTGGAATGAGAGCGGTGTACAAATCTATGCCGCTTACTGTTCAATCTACGGCCCACACATCTGCCTGGACGGATCCGGTGGTTGTTATGTCTCCTGGACCCCTACGCTCACGAATGACGGCGCGTTGCACATACAGCGTATGGATTCGCTGGGGGAGGTGACGTGGGCCGCCAACGGCGTGTCCTGCAACCGGGGAGCCACTGATTACAACCTCATTGCCAGCGTCAACCAGGACACCGTAGATGGTTGTCTCCTCGCCTTCCACGGCAGTCCCAATACCGTCTATGCATTGAAGGTTTCGCCGCAGGGCAGCTTCCCATGGACGGCCAATGGAGTAGGTCTCTGGAGCTATTCGGCCTTCTGTAACATTTCGCCGCGGGCAGCATCTGACGGTGCGGGCGGAGCGGTTGTTGCCTGGGGCAAAGAGCGCGGTAACGGATACTCGGATGTCCGTGCCGCACGCGTGTCTGCCAGTGGCACCCGCCTATGGAATGGGCCGGGCGGCGTGCCTGTGTCAGAGGATTCGCTGCATCATTACGATGCCGTCATCGTCCCGACAGACTCCGCTCGAGTTCTGGTTGCATGGAATGATGTCACGCGGGGCGTCACCGGTGTTCGGGCACAGATTCTCGGCATGACTTCAGGCGAACGGCAACTAACTCCTGCGGGACTTCACCTTGCCGGCGGATTGAATGGAGAGGTGGAGTATGTGCAAGCTGTCAGTACGGGAAATGGGAATACGGCAGTTCTGTGGCCGGACCGGCGAGATGAGCGCGTTTACACATATTTTCAGATTCTTGACTCCACAGGCCATGCTTCGGGAGCATCCGGAGGCGACAGCTTGTGCCAGCAGGATACTGACCCCGGGGCATACGCATCGCCTCTGGCCAGTTGTCCGGATGAGCACGGCGGGTTCTTCGCAGTGTTTTCGGATTATCACTCCCCGGTAAGCTCATATCGGGTCACGCGGATCAATGCGGCGGGGCAGGCGGCAGGCGACGGGCTTGGCCGAGCTATAGCGCCAGTGACAGGCTCGCCATACCGTTTTGTCTGCGCCCCGGATAGACAGGGGGGAGTCTATGTTGCATGGGCAGAGAGTATTTCGCAAACCGATCAGCGCGTGTATATCGCGCGACTCGACAGCCTGCTGAATCAGGTATGGTCGCCGCCGACTCTCGTGGCAACGGCGTCAAACTGCTTGGGTAATGAACCCTTCGGCATCGTTGCCAACTCCGATGCGTCCTGCCTTATTGCGTACAGCATAGGGAGGTATGCTGCAACCGTCGGCTTTCATGCTGACCTCTTCTGCGCTCGCGTCACCGGTCTTGGGCAGCGGGAATGGGCTGTTCAAGTGTCGGGAGCCTTCCCTGACGGGCGCTATTGCAGCAACTGGGATCCCAACCCGCCGCCGATGGTGGCCGATGGCAACGGCGGGGCCTATTTCGCTTGGGGCAAGAGGATAGCTGCACCAGCCGACTCTCTTCCCGATTCCTCTGCCGTTTTCGCGCAGCATTTGGCGGCCGATTCGACGCGGCTTTGGGGCACGGACGGCCTTGTGGTGCTCCAGCCCTCGACCTTGTCGCGCGGCCTTTCCGCCACGGCAGTGGATGCTCATAATAATCTGATGCTGGCGTGGACTCAGTACGAAGGTTGGCCTGTCGTCAGATCATCCGTAATGGCGACGAAGCTTTCGCCCGAGGGCAATCTCATCTGGGAAGGCGCTCAGGTCTGCGTCACGGACAGTGGCGTCTCCCAGTTATCCGTGACTCCCGACGGCAGCGACGGGCTGTTCGCCGCGTGGTGCAGCAGAGACCTTGGAGGGTTCAAGATATTCTGTCGGCACCTCGATGCTTCGGGGCAACCTGCAAGCGATCCCTTTTGGGCGGCACCCGAAGGGAGCCCAATTCAGCAAGCGCCCGTCAGTTATTATTATCCTCCCGTGGCCGCATCTGACGGGCGTGGACACGTCACTCTCGCTTGGACCGAATGGCAAACGGACGACAGTCAAGCACTGACAGTCTACCATGTCCGCGCCCAGCGGCTTACTCTCGAACAGACCGTTCTCGCTGCGAAGCCGAGAATAGCCCTTGCTTCCCGTTTCGCGCTTCATCCCGCTTTTCCCAACCCTTTCAATCCGACCACGCTTATCCAATTCGATCTGGCGGTGCGGGGGCGTGTGGAACTGCGGGTGTACAACGTGATGGGGAGGCTGGTGAGGACTCTGGCCGATGGGGTGATGGAAGCCGGGGAACATACGACGCGCTTTGATGCATCCGGGCTGGCATCGGGAGTCTATTTCTATCGTTTACAGGCTCCGGGCTTTGCTCAAACCCACAAGATGCTGCTCCTCCGCTAAGAGCGCTCGATTCTCTTTTTTCGCCAAAAGAGTTGCAATAATCCGGAAAGCTTGTTAACTTAGGAAAAGGATGAAGACGGAGGGATGAGGGATCTGGACAGGTGTGTCCAAAATCCATCATCCCGATGATCGCTTCGCCTTCTGATTTTGACTCTTTCTGACCCCCCTGCCCTCAGCTCTTGACCACCACCCTCCCCGGTCAAAGGTAAATGGGCGGGGGGTGAAGTTTTTCTGAAGGGCTAAGGGAAGACTCGAGACTAAAGACCAGAGACTTGAAGGCCTTTTCAGAGCGCGTTTCAAGTCTTCAGTCTCTGGTCTCCGGTCTTATCCTTTAGCCCTGGCTTCCGGCAAGGTTGTTGCACGGCTATTTGTTGATTGCTGCATGCGCTGCGGCCACCGTCCTTACATATCAGGCCCGCTCTGAGATGCTGTTTTCACGGCAGTTCATAGCGGCTCTGTAGGGCTGATCCGGCGGGTTGCCAAGGGTTCATGCGCGAGCTTTGTCCGTTACTGGCGGTTTCGCGTCTGATCTCCAAAGCTACACATCTCCGGTGAAACCTATGTTTTTACAGAGCCTTCCGAGTGAAGAGTACTATTTTCTCTTCACCGGAAGGCTTTGCATTTTCTGCACGGTTGCACTGTTATTGCATGACCGCCTTTGGAGAGGAAAAGGTCAAATGCGCGCACTTTCGATTGCTTTTGGTGTCCTCCTGATCTTCGCGTCTGCTCAGTAGGCACGGATGGCCATTCGCCTTCCTAATGCCGACAGTACCGGCACACCTGATGGCGTGTCGGTTGGCGGCATAGGTACCATCTGCTCCTCGGTGGATCCGGCCTTCACTCCGCGCATCCTTCAACCTCTCCGCCGCTTCGAATGCCTCTAATCCGACAACCGAGGTCATCTTCGGCTGCCTTCAGTCGAACCGGCAGTCATCGCGTGACCTTTGACGGGGCGCAGCTTCCGGCGGGGATTTATTTCCTGCGGCTGGAAGCGGCATCCCACCAAAGAACACTCAAACTCGTGCTGCTGAAGTAACTCTGGAATTCCTCGGGAGGGAACAGCCGTGAAATATTCTTTGATGATTTTGCTGACGCTCGCGCTCTGTGGTGTAGCAATTGCGCAGCCGCTGGACACCTTGTGGACCCGCACCTATGGCGGCAATTCAGGAGAGGAAGGCACCGCGGTCTGCGCCACCATTGATGGTGGCTTTGCTATCGTCGGACTCACCAGTTCGCTGGGCGCCGGAGGCTCGGATGCCTGGTTGGTGAAGACCGATTCGGCAGGAAACATCGAATGGAACCGCACCTATGGCGGCAACGGCTACGATGGCATTAATGCCATCGTGCAGACGGCCGACAGCGGCTTCGTCTTGGCCGGCCGTTGCAACGGCGCTCCTTATCTCAATCAAGATGGCTGGGTCATCAAGACCGACCGGCTTGGAGATACTGTATGGACGCGCACTTTTTCGGTCGACACCTTGGCGAATTTCGAATCGGTGCAGCAGACATCCGGTTGCCGGCTACATTGTAGCCGGCAACCGGATGCCTGCCGGAGGGTCGCTGTGCAACGGCTATCTTGTACGATTGAACAGCCTCGGCGATACCCTATGGACGCGGACGCTCGGTGAACGCTGGGCAGACGAGCACTTCAATGCGGTTCGGCAGACCAGCGATGGAGGCTTTATTGCCGCAGGATACTGGCAGCCGCAAGACATTTACAAATGGCTGGTGCGACTGGACGAAAACGGTGATACCCTGTGGACGCGGCACTTGGATCGTGGCTCCGCACAGGCGGTGACGGTGACCGAGGACGGCGGCTACGTGGTGGGAGGCTTAGGACCCATCGGCTCCGGCTATTATTTGGGCATGCGGATCCAGAAGGTCAGCAGCGCCGGCGACAGCTTGTGGGCTCGCACCTACGGCAGCCGAAGTTACGATTGGCAAGCGTATGACGCGCAGCAAACCGCCGACGGCGGCTTTATGCTGGTTGGATTGGAGTACCCAACATCGACTGCCGTGATTGGCATCTTGAAAACGGATGCGGAAGGTGACAGCTTATGGAGCATGACGTTCAGCACCACGCACGGTCAGGCCAACTCCGTGGCGCGAACCGCCAGCGGTGCCTATGTGGTTGCCGGAACCGCCTTGACACAGACTCAGTCCGGCCAGATATGGCTGGCGAAGATCGGATATGAACAGATACCATCGATGGCCCCTTCGTTCATCGCTTCGCCCGCATCTTTCGGCCTATCGGCGTATCCCAATCCGTTCAATCCCGCGACAGAGATTACGTTCTCTCTGCCAACAGCCGGACCGGTAACGGTCAAGGTCTTTGACATCCTCGGCCAGCAGATCTCGGTCCTGCAAAACGGTTTGCTGACTGCAGGTCAACATCGAGTGACCTTTGACGGGGCGCACCTTCCGGCGGGGATCTATTTCCTGCGGCTGGAAGCGGCATCCCATCTAACAACACTCAAACTTGTGCTGCTGAAGTAAATCGGGGCGCTGGTTCATCGTTCAGCGTTTGTCGTTCATCATTCTCAGGGAGGGTATCATGCACATCCGTTTCCAACATCTCATCTTTGCGGCGCTGGTCATATCGCTGGTGTCGCTCGCCTACGGTCTCAATTACATGTACTGCACCGACTCGGAAGTGACCGTGCTCGGCCAGCGCATGCATTTCTCGGCTATGGACAGCCTGATGGGGCCCATCCGCTCCAACGACTGCTTTGGTTCCAACCCGCTGCAATTGCCTTACAATTACGACTTTCTGATGATGGCCTGCGATAGCTTTGCCTGGGGGCCATATTTCCGCGGGTCGTACGTGATTACGGATGCACCGACGCTGTCCTTCCCGCACGTTGTAACGTCAATCCGCCAGCAGGCAGCGGCACAGGGAAATTTCTACAGTTTTCCGGGGATGCAGTACCGGGTTCAACTCGAATCTCGCGTCATGCGAATAGACTATTGGCCAGAAGGGGCAGCCTATGACAGCACCAGGATGATTTTTGTGCCTCTCGCCGATTCCATGGTGGTGTTCTTTGATGCACAGCACGTACGCATCTTCGGAACTCTCAGTACGATCTTGATACTTGGTGCCTCCGGACAAATCGGTTTGGAAGACAACATCGTCTATACCAGCTCCACCGGGCCGCAGGGACAGCTTGCCCCCAATCATCCAGAGAAGTTCGCACTGGTCGCTGAAGGAGAAATCAAGATTCTGAACACGACGGCCAATGGCCGCGAGAATTCGGGCGGCCTCGGTAATAGCCAGACGAATCCCGCTCTCACCAGCATCGCCTTGAATGGCGTTTATTGTGCGTTAGGCGAAAGCTTCACCTTCGAGCAGCAGAATGACGTAGACAGCGGCTATGTCTATCAGGATCCTCCCGGTTCGCCGCACACGGATGATCGTGGCACCATCTATCTGTGGGGATCCCTGACGCAGGCGCGGCGCGGCTATGTGCACCGGTCAACCAATGGTACCACGGGCTATTTGAAACAGTACCGTTATGATCCGCTACTGAAGTTCTGGCACATCGGAGTCTTTGAGGGTCAGGAAAATGTGCTGACACCGGCCTCCATCAACTTCGGCACCATTCAAGCAGGCAGAACCGTGCAGGATACGGTGACGGTCCGCAATGACTTTGTCCCCCTGACGATTGACAGCATCCGCGTGCCGTCTCAGTTTCAGGCGGTGCGGCCCGACAGCTACCGCTGGGAGCAGCCGATTGTGGTCACATTCGCGCCGGACCATGCGGGAACATTTGCCGATACCGTTCGCGTCTATCTCGACTATTATCAGCAGTGGTTCAAGATCCCCGTCCGCGGCACGGCAACCCCAAATCCGAACGGGTCTCCCGACGTCATCCTTCAGCCCGCATCCTTCAGTCTCTCCGTCTATCCCAACCCCTTCAACCCAACCACCCAGATCGCTTTCACGTTGCCATCGGCAGAAAGGGTAACGGTCAAGGTCTTCGACCTTCTCGGCCAGCAGATCTCGGTCCTGCAAAACGGTTTGCTGACAGCAGGTCAACATCGCGTGACCTTTGACGGGGCGCAGCTTCCGGCGGGGATCTATTTCCTGCGGCTGGAAGCGGCATCCCACCAAAGAACACTCAAACTTGTGCTGCTGAAGTAACTCGAGGATTGCTCATGAAATGCTGCATCATTGTTTTGGCTTGCCTGATCTGCGCCGGGGCTCTGTTTGCGCAACCGTGGCAGTGGCAAAGGATGGATGGAGATTTTCGGGATCCCTCCGGCTTCGAGACACCGTTCTCGGCGGATACCTCTGCCATGGTGGCGGTGGGAGACTTTGACGGCGATGGCCGCGACGAAGTGATCCTGCTCTCTCCCAACGGTGCGCAGGTCGCCGTGCGCAATGCGGACAATATCCACTGGACGCTGCATACCATCACCCAGCCCCTCGGCTATGGCCGCCTCTGGGCGACAAATCTGGATGATGATCCTGCCAAAGAACTGGTGGTCTACGACAACCCGCCGCGCGCATGGAAATTGCAAAATGCGGTGTCGTGGCGCTGGACGCGCAATGACATGCTGCTCTTTGACTTTGCCCTGCCGCACACACTGGAGCAGGCGATCTTCGGCGACTACAACGGCGACGGCGAACTGGATGGCATAATCTGGCAGCGCGTTGCGGGATACGACCTGCTCACCCTCGAACACCGCAGTACCGCGGGGGACTGGAGCGCGGATACGGTAGTCACTACCGGTGAATACCCGGTGACCAATCTGTTTGATGGCGACTTCGACCACGACGGTGATCTGGATTTTGCCGCCGCGCCGGGGTACGTGATCGCCACAAATCTGCATCCCGGCATCCGTTTCTCCACTTATGCCCCGTGGCAGACTCCCTACTTAAGCGGCCCGGGCGGAGGGGATCTTAATGGCGACGGTGAATGGGAAGGCCTGTTCCGCCTCCCCGGCTATTCCGGCTTCGCGGTGGTTGTCACCGCGTCGGCTACCCATGCCTCGTCGACCACGCATCTCGGACATGTGTCCGGCATGGCGCTGGGCACTGTGCACACGGCCGCCGGAACCACCGTCGCTATCGCGCACAACCAGCCGTCGCTGGCCAACGGGTGGACCGAGTTTGACCTGCTGCTGCGAAACAGCGCTGGATGGGTTGACGACCGAAACACTTTGGTGCACGCTTACAGCGGCAAGTGCTTGGCCGCCAGCATGGCGGATGTGAACGGCGATGGCCGCAAGGATCTGCTGCTCACGATGGGCAGCGGCAACCCTCAGAGCGAAGGCTATCGAGCCTGGGAATTCCAGCTTAACACGGGTGCGGGCACTATCGATCGCTTCGAAACTGATTTCAATCTGACCAACAGCAGTTTCCGCCATGTCTATAACCCGGATACGTTGCTGCAGTTTGCGCAGATCGGAAACATCACGGGTAGTGACCGCGCCGAACTGGCCGCACTGGGTACGATCGGCGAGGAAAGCCCGCGCATCCTGTTCTATGAATTTACCTTTGCGCAGGATACCGCATTGGTGCTGCATCCGGAATGGAGCGCGGGGCTTCCCGAGGGCTTGCTGAACTTCCGGCTGGTGGATTTGGACGGTGATGGCGTGTGTGAACTGCTGGGCAAAACCTTCGGCGATGAGAGCAGCGGACACTGGGATGCCTACTTCTACCGCAACGGTGAATGGGATATCCATGCGGGAGTTCTGCCTGTTTTCTCCGCGCCGGAAATCTCCTTTGCCGATGTCAACAATGACAGTCATCCTGATCTGCTGACCCCGAGAGAAACGTGGCTGAACCTCAGCCCTTCCCCGGCAGAAAATATCCCTTTCATTCTTCAGCCTTCATCCTTCACCCTTTCCTGCGCTCCCAATCCGTTCAATCCGCAGACGCGGCTGTCCTTCTCGCTGCCGGAAGCGGAGCGCGTGAATCTTGGCCTGTTCGACATTCTGGGCCAGCGGTTGGCCACGCTGCACGACGGGTTGCTTAGTGCCGGCGAGCACACCATCTCCTTTGACGGGTCCACACTCTCGGCAGGCATCTACTTCGCGCGCCTGCTGTCTCCGCACCGCCAGGCTACCCTGAAGCTGATGCTTATCAAGTAACCCGTCGAAGGCGCTCGCCGCCTTCATCGTTTCTCGTTTCTCATTTCTTAGCAGGAAACACAAGATTGTTGCTGAAATTCCGCCTGCTCATGCTTCTTCTTCTGCTGCTGAGTCCCGCACTGCTGTGCGCCCAGCCCGACGACCAATGGACGCGCACCTACGGCGGGACCAACGACGATGGCGGCTCGGTGGTGCGGCAACTGCCCGACGGCGGTTACTTCTTTGCCGGATACACCTATTCCTTCGGGGCAGGCAACAGCGATTTCTGGGTGGTACGCACGACGGCCACGGGGGACAGCCTGTGGAGTCGCATGTACGGCGCAGGGCAGGCGGACTTGCTGGAAGATTTCCGGGTGATGTCCGACGGCGGCTTTGTGATGGTGGGCTGGAGTGACGCCTTCGGCGCCGGCGAGCGCGTGGTGCGCGCCAACGCCCAGGGGGACACGCTCTGGACGCAAGTTTTTCCCAATAGCGATGCCGGGTACGGCAACTTCGTCACCGAGACCATTGACGGCGGTGTTATCTACGCCGGATGCACGCCCCTGGGTGCGGCGGGAACGCGCCGCAATCTACAGCTCTGCCGCATGGATGCCGGCGGCGCCGTGCTCTGGACAAGCGTGATCAGCGGACCGCTGAACGACTCCCCGCTGAACATCCGGCAAAACGCCGACAGCACCTTCACCCTCCTTTCCCAGATGGAAACCGATGAATACGGCGGCTGGGAGCTGTGGGTGCTGCGCGCCGATTCGGCCGGGGACAGCCTGTCCTGCACGCGCCACGCGATTGTGCCCGCCTTTCAATGTCACCGCGCGCGGTTTGCCGCGGATGGAAACATCATCCTCAGCGGGCTGCATATGCAGCCGGACCATCTGACCTACGACCGCTGGCTGATGAAGACCGATTCTGCCGGTACCATGCTCTGGAGCCAGCTTTACTGGGCGGAAACGTCCAACCGCACGGTCATCAGCGCCGCGCCTTTGAATGATGGCGGTTTTCTGATGGCCGGCAGTTCTACCTTTCTGCGTACGGACTCCGCCGGCATGGTGCTCTGGCAGCGTGATGCCGAGCCCGTGGCCGACTGTGAAATCAACGATATTGAGGCAACAGCCGACGGAGAGTGTATTCTCGGCGGTTGCTATTACCGGCATCCGGGTAATACCGTGGATGCCTGGCTGCTGAAGACCGGACCGCGGCTTTCGGCGGAGGATCGAGGCTCCATCCTTCATCCTTCCGCCTTCAGCCTTTCCTCCAGCCCCAATCCGTTCAATCCGCAGACGCGGCTCAGTTTCGTGCTGCCGCAGGCGGGATGGACAACGCTGGAGGTCTATGACCTGCTGGGGCGGCGAGCCGCGATCCTGTCGCGGGGCTTTTGGGCGGCGGGCGAGCATTCTATCTTGTTCGACGGTTCGGATCTGGCGGCGGGCACTTACATCGCCCGCCTGTCCACCCCGCACCGTCAAAACGCCGTGAAGCTGCTGCTCGTCAAGTGAAACACGAATTGTGAGTTTTGGGGAGAAAATAGAGGGCGAGTCACGAACCAACATCAGGAGAGGTATCATGCAAGTCCGTCTACAACATCTTTTGTTCGCGGCACTGCTTATCAGCCTTGTGTCGCTGGCGTACGGCGTCAACTACGTCTACTATTCGGATGTCGAGACCACTCGATTTGGCGAGCGGATCAAGTTTTGGCACAGCGACACGCTTTGCGGACCAGTACGCTCCAATGACCAGATCGCCATCATGCAGGATCCGTATTACTGCGATCTGGTGATCTCCAGCGAGGCCGATTTCTGGCGCGGCCCGGGCTACAATCCCGGCTTCACCACCGACTACCCGCCCGTGTTCAACGCACCGCGGCTGGAAATGCCGACGACCGTGCCCTGGATCCGCCAGCAGGCTGCCACCCAAGGGCTTTACTTCAGCCAGGGCGACACGATGCAGGCCCGGGTACACCTCGAGGGTGACCATATGCTCGTTTCCTGGGCACGTCTGGGCATGTCCTTTGACAGCAGCGAGGTGAGTTCGCATGCTCTTCCCGATTCGTCCGTTGTCTTCTTTGACAGCCCCATTGTCAACCTGTGGGGCACGGTCAGCGGCAACCTCATCATGGGCGTGTCCGGCCGTGCGGGGCTGGAAGACAATCTTCTGTATGCCAGTTCCAATCCGGCCAACGGCAGGCCCGCCGACAATCATGCGGAGAAGTTTGCGCTGGTGGCCGAAGGCGAGATCAAGGTTCTGAATACCTACGCCAATGGCCGGGAAAACTCCGGCGGGCGCGGCCTCAATCAGACCAACCTCGATTCCTCCAGTATTCTGCTGAACGGGCTCTACTTTGTGCTGGGCGAAAGCTTTACCTTCGATCAGCAGAATGATCTCGACAGCGGTTATGTCTACCAGAATCCTACCGGCACACCGCACATGGATGACCGCGGCACCGTCTACCTGTGGGGCGGCCTGGCGCAGCACCGCCGCGGCTACATGCATCGCTCGGCGAACGGCTCCACCGGCTATCTCAAGCAGTACCGCTACGATGAGCAGTTGCGCTACTGGCATGTTGGAGTCTTCGAAGGCCGGGAGAATCTGATTCAACCGTCATCGGTGAGCTTCGGCGAAGTGGCTATCGGGTCCACAGGGCGGCAATGGGTAACGATGAGCAACGACTTTGTGCCGGTGCGCATCGACAGCGTGGTGGCGCCCGCGCCGTTCTTCGTGCAGACCAATGGCGACACCCTCATGTGGCAGCGCACCATGCCGGTCTATTTCATCCCCACCGAGCCCGGTGAGGTCAGCGACACCATTCATCTGTACATCGACTACTACCACCGGTGGTACAGCATTCCCGTCAGCGGCACCGGCACCGGCGAACCCAATGCGGTCTCCGACCCCATCCTTCATCCGTCATCCGTCATCCTTTCTTCGAGCCCCAATCCCTTCAACCCGTCCACGCGGATTGCCTTTACCCTGCCGCAGGCGGGAATGGTCACGCTGAAGGTCTATGACGTGGCGGGACGGCTGGTGGCGACGCTGCTGGATCAGAAAACCGCCGCCGGAGAGCATGCGGTGATGTTCGACGGCGCCAATCTGCCCTCGGGTCTGTACCTTGCTCGTCTGGAAACCGCACAGCATTCGCTGACGCAGAAACTGTTGCTCGTGAAGTAAGAGAAGCCATGCATCACCTGACGCAAAAACTCGTGTTTGCGGTGCTGATTATCGTTCTGGTCAGTGCCGCCTACGGCATTCAGTACATGTACATTTCGGATTGCGAACTTACGACGTTCGGAGACAGCCCACTCTACCGCCATCCGTTCACGCAGGGCGACACGCTGATGGGTCCCGTGCACTCTAACAGTCTAATCGCCATATACAGCAGTCCGCAATTTTACAGTCTGGTCAGCACTACCGAGTGCGATTTCTGGCGAGGCCCCGGCTATAATCCCGGCTTCCACGGTCCTGCGCCGCAATTCCGCGCGCCGCACGTGGATATGCCGCTCATGGCAGAGAATCTGCGGGACGGCGCCATGATTCAGCGCACGTTCTACGACGAGCCGTTCCGCTCTTACCGCGTGTACTTGCGCGGTGACAGCGCGCTGGTCTGCCGCTATTGGACCGGAACGCCGTTCGATTCCAGCGACACGTGGATGGTCGCCCTTGTGATGCGGCGCTGCATGTTCTTTGACGGCCCGCTGGAAATCCTCGGCCATCTGAGCGGTCAAGTTTCCATCGGCAGTTCCCACAACATCCGGATTCTGGACAATATCCGCTATGATGACGCCGATTCCCTCACCGGAGACACTCCGGAGAGCAGTCCGAATCTACTCGCGCTGGTCTCCGAGCATGACATCAAGATCGCCAACACGCCCGCCAATGGCCGCTGGAATTCAAATGGCCGGGGATTCAATCAGACCAATCCCGATTCTACAAGCGTGATCATCACTGCGGCGCTGTATGCTCTGAGCGAGCATTTCACCTTCGAACAGCAGAACGATATCGACAGTGGGTACGTGTATGAAGATCCCGCCGGCACGCCGCACAGTGATGAACGAGGTATAATTTACCTCTACGGCAGTCTGGCGCAGCGGCGGCGTGGCTATCTTCATCGCTCTTCGAATACCAGCACCGGGTACGATCTGCACATGCGCTATGACCCGCGCCTTGCCCACATGACCATGCCCTGCGGTTTCGAATTCGATGAAGAGCGGCGACCCTCAACCGATACCCTCGATTTTGGTACGGTGCCGGTCGGGACCACGGTGTGGGATACGGCGCGCGTGTATCTTTCGGTGCCGGGTGATCTCGGCTCGGTGATTGCCAATACGCCGTTCTTTGCCACCCGGGTGCCGCCCTTCCATAGCGACAGCTTTGCCATTCCCACGCGGTTCACGCCGACGCGCGCCGCGCAGTTCAGCGGTATCCTCTACATCAGCGCGGGAACACGCTACTTCCAGATCGTGCTGCGGGGACGCGGGATGCCCGCCCGTGCGCCGGTGAACGTGGACATTTCGCCCAATCCGTTCAACCTGACCACGGTGATCCGCTATGATCTGCCGGAATCGGGTGCCGTGAAGATCGTGCTCTACGATATCTTAGGCCGCGTGGCCCGGCAAGTGGATCTGCCCGCCGAGGGCGCCGGTGCACACACGCTGAAACTGGAGGCCAACGGTCTGGCATCCGGCGTCTACTTTATAAATCTGCACGCCGCAGGCCAAACCATTACCCGTAAGGTGCTCCTGCTGAAATAATCTCATTGTTCCGGCCGGGTTAAGTGCGTGCTCTTGCGGGAGGGAAACGGCTTAACCCGCGCCGGGGTACTTTCACCGTGTGGGAGGGAAACCATGCGTTATGTCGCATGTCTGTTATGGCTGTGCGTCGCGGCTCTGCCGTGTCATGCCGCCTATTTATGGCTGTCCAATGATGGACAGCCTTTGCCGCAGGATAGCTCGATCTGTCCGTTCATTACGGGCGATACCATTCAAGGTGAGGTGCACTGTAATGGCCCGCTGGCCATCGCGGGTCATCCCGTATTCTATGGCCAAGTGAGTATTTCCGCGCCGGCTTTCAGTCATGGGCCGGACTACAATCCTGAGTTTCACGGTCCGCAGCCGATTTTCAATGCACCGCAGGTCGAAATCCCCACCACCCTGACCAACCTGCGCCAAGGTGCGGCCATGCAGGGACAGTTCTATGACTTCCCCGGCAAGCAGTTCCGGGCAACGATTGCCGGTGGCACCATCTACTGCGACATGTGGGATGAGGGTACACCCTTTGATTCCACCGAGCGCTGGCCGATTCCGATTGTCGGGCGGGCGTGCCTGTTCTTTGACGGTCCGCTGGAATTAAAGGGATCCGGTCTCACCGGTCAGGTGACCATCGGCTCGTCTCACGACATTCGGCTGATTGACAACATCACCTATGCGGGTGCAGGGCCTCAAGGACAGATCCCGGTGAACTCACTGGCCATACTCGGCATCGCCTCCGAACATGACATCAAGATTGCCAATACCCCGGCCAATGGGCGCTGGAATTCCGATGGGCTCGGTAGTAGTCAAAATAATTCCCATCTCACCAGCATCGTGATCGATGGCCTGCTCTGGGCGGGAGGCAGCATCACCTTCGATCAGCAGAATGATATCGACAGTGGCTATGTCTGTGAGTGTGTGCCCGACGAGCGCGGCACAATTTATCTTTATGGCAGCATGGTACAAAGCCATTGGAAGCCCCTGCGCCGCAGCACCAACACCTTCACCGGCTATATGCTGCAAGCACGCTACGATTGGCGCATCGACCGTATTCTTCCGCCGTGCTGGCAGCACCTTCCGGGTGACGAACCGCTGGTCACCGATACTCTTAATTTCGGCAATGTAGCGGTGGGCCAGACGGTCTGGGACACCGCCTATATCGTGCTGCCGTCCGCCGTGACTCTGGGCTCGGTCATTGCCAATTACCCGTTCTATGCCACGCGGGTGCCGCCATTCGTCAGCGATAGTTTTGCCATCCCTACCCGTTTTATTCCACCCCGCGTCGGGCAGTTCACAGGCATCCTGTACATCAGCGTGACCGGAGATTATTTCCAGATTGTGCTGCGTGGCCGCGGCATGCCCGCGGGTGGACCGCAACCGGTGGTCTTCGATGTCGCTCCCAATCCTTTCAATCTGACCACCACGCTAAGCTATTCCCTGCCTGAAGCCGGCGCCGTGAAGATTACCCTGTTTGATGTGCTGGGCCGCAGTGTCAAGCAGATGGACTTTTCGTCCGTACCCGCCGGAGCCCACACCGCGCAACTGAACGCCGAAGGCCTCTCCTCCGGCGTCTACTTTGTCAGCCTGAAAGCCGCCGGCCAAACATTAACACAAAAGATTTTGCTGCTGAAGTGACACGCTGATAGCAGCAGGTACCTTTCCTCGTTCATCGTTTATCGTTCCCCGTTCATCGTTTCCCCCGGGAGGGTTCAATGCACGTTCGCTTACAACATCTGGTCTTCGCGGCGCTGGTGGTGTCCCTTGTATCGCTGGCCTACGGCATCAACTACTTCTATCTTTCCGATTGCGAAACCACCCCGTTCGGTGACCGCATTCGATTCTGGACGCCGGATACGATCGAAGGCCCCGTGCACTCCAATGGCTTGCTCGCTATCGAAGGTACACCCCAGTTCTATGCGTCGGTAACCACTTCGGAGTGCGATTTCTGGCGTGGACCGGGCTACAATCCCGGCTTCCACGGCCCCCTGCCGCAGTTCTGCGCGCCGCGCGTGGAAATCCCGCATCGTGCCCAGGAATTGCGCAATTGCGCGATGATTCAGAGCATGTTCTTCGCCGATATGGCCAAGTCCTATCGCGTGCATCTGCGCGGCGATTCCGCGCTGGTCAGCCGCTGGTGGACCGGGACACCCTTTGACTCGACAGACTCCTGGCTGATCACCCTGCCTCGCGGCCGGTGCATCTTCTTTGACGGCCCGCTGGATATCGAAGGCCACATGAGCGGCGAAGCATCCATCGGAACGGCGTGCGATCTCCGGCTGCTGGATAATGTCGTATACGACGATGCGGACTCACTGACGGGCCGCACCCCCTTGACCAGTATCAATTACCTGATGCTGGTTTCGGAGCATGACATTAAGATTGCCAACACTCCCGCCAATGGCCGCGAGAATTCCAATGGCGAGGGCCTCAGTCAGCCTGATCGTAACCTTTCCGGCATCGTCATCAGCGCCGCGCTGGTTGCGCTCGGCGAGAGTTTCACCTTCGAGCAGCAGAACGACGTGGACAGCGGCTATGTCTACCAGATCGGCGATCCGCCGCAACCCGCCCAAGACGACCGCGGCACCGTGTATCTCTACGGCTCGCTGGCCCAAATGCGTCGCGGCTATGTGCACCGGTCATCCAACATGTCTACGGGCTACGCAAAGCAGTACCGCTGGGACAGGCGCTTTGCCGCGTGGATGCCTCCCGGAGCGCTGTCGTTCGACGCTCCCCGCCCCCGCACCACCGACACCTTGGATTTCGGTACGGTTCCGGTTGGGCGGACGGTCTGGGACACAGCGCGAGTCTACCTGAATGTCGTCACTACCTTGGGAGCCGTCACCGCCACACCTCCCTTTTATGCCACCCGCGTGCCGCCGTTCGATAGCAGTTCCTTCCATATTCCCGCCCGCTTCACGCCGACACACACCGGACAATATTCCGGAATTCTCTACATCTATACTCCGGCACAGTCGTTCCAGATCGTGCTGCGGGGTCGCGGCATGCCCGGCGGCAACCCTTCGCCGATGGTCTTCGATGTTTCCCCCAATCCCTTCAACCTGACCACCACCTTGCACTACTCTTTGAGCGACCCCGGCGAAGTGACTATCACCCTGTTCGATGTTTTGGGCCGCAGCGTCAAACAGATCGATCTTTTAAAGGTCGAAGCCGGAGCGCACGACGTGAGCCTCAGTGCCGACGGCTTGGCCACCGGGGTCTACTTCGTGCGGTTACAGTCCGGACAGCAGATGGCTATGAAAAAGCTGCTGCTGCTCAAGTAGCTTCCGCCCGTTTTTACTTTTCGCTTTTTGCTTTTACTCCGGGAGGGTACCATGCAAATTCGTTTACAACATCTGGTCTTCGCGGCCCTGCTCATATTCTTGGTGTCGCTGGCGTATGGCATCAACTATACGTATCTCTCCGACCAGGAGATGTCAATCTTCGGGGACCGCATCAAGTTTTGGACCTCGGACACACTGCAAGGCAGTGTCCACTCCAACAGTCTGATCGCCATTGAGGGCAGTCCTCAGTTCTACGGTCAGGTCAGCACTACGGAACGGGATTTCTGGCGCGGCCCCGGCTACAATCCCGGCTTCCACGGCTTTATGCCAATTTTCCGTGCGCCGCGCGTCGAAATACCCAGCCAACTGACCGAGCTACGCCGCTGTGCGATGATTCAGGATCTGTTTTTCTCCGATGCGGGCAAGTCTTATCGCGTGCATCTGCGCGGGGACACCGCGTTGGTCAGCCGTTGGTGGACAGGGACTCCCTTCGATTCTTCCGACAGTTGGGCTGTCCCGTTGGGACGCCGCCGATGCATGTTTTTCGACCGTCCGTTGGATATCGAAGGCCACATGAGCGGTGAAGTCTCCATCGGCTGTTCGTATAATATGCGACTGCTGGATAATGTGGTGTATGATGATGCCGATTTGACCCATGGAGTTACTGTTCCCCCCGAGAGTCCGAACTACCTGATGCTGGCCTCGGAAGCCGATATCAAAATCGCCAACACTCCGGCCAATGGCCGCGAGAACTCCAATGGGCTGGGCATTAACCAGAGTGATCCCGATCTGACCAGCATCGCCATTTCTGCTGCGCTCTATGCGCTGGGCGAGAGCTTCACCTTCGAACAGCAGAACGATTTGGATAGTGGTTACGTCTATGAAAATCCCGTAGGCACACCGCACCGCGATGATCGCGGCTCGGCCTATGTCTATGGGTCTTTGACACAAAAACGGCGCGGTTCGCTGCACCGCTCCACCAATATCTCCACGGGCTATTTCGTACACTATCGCTGGGATCCGCGCTTTGTGCCGTGGAGTCCGCCCGGGGTTCCATCCTATGATGACAATACCTCTCGCAATACCGACACGTTGAACTTCGGAGATGTCCCCGTGGGCCAGACGGTATGGGACACCGGCTATGTCTATGTTGGTGTAGAATGCAATCTCGGCTCGGTCACGGCTACTTCTCCCTTCTGGGCCACGCGGGTGCCGCCATTCTACGCCCGGGGGTTCAACATTCCCGCTCGCTTCACCCCAACTCATACGGGGACCTTTTCCGGCGTCCTCTACATCAGCACACCCTACCACTATTTCCAAATCGTCCTGCGCGGCCGTGGTCTTCCCGGCGGCCATCCTTCGCCGGTGGTCTTCGATGTTTCCCCTAATCCCTTCAATCTGACCACCACCTTGCATTACACCCTTTCCGAACCCGGCGCAGTGAAGGTCACCCTCTTCGATGTCTTAGGCCGCAGCGTCAAACAGATCGATCTGTCCGCCGTAGAAGCTGGAGACCATAGCATAAACCTCAGCGCCGACGGCTTGGCCACGGGTGTGTACTTTGTCCGGTTGCAGGCTGGTCAGCATCTGGCGACGAGGAAGGTATTACTGCTCAAGTAGCCGCGCCCGACAGCCTCTCGAATTGAAAGGCCCTGCCTGATCCGCCCACGCGGAATAGGCAGGGCCTTTTTCAGGTTTCCAGTCTTAAGTCTTTCCCTTTCCTATTTCAAATTTCCTATTTTGTTACTATCTTGGCCTCATGCTTGTTGCCTATGTGAGTCTGTTGTCCCTGACGTTGGCGTGGGGATTTACCTTTCCGCTGGTGCAGGCCGCGCTGCATTCCGCCTCGCCGATGGTGTTTATTGGCCTGCGGTTCGGTCTGGCGGCGGTAGTGTTTCCGCTGCTGGTCTGGCCGCGCGCCTTCCGCCTGAACCACACCCTGCTTTGGAAGGGCGCCGTGCTGGGAATTTTGCTCGGCGCGGGCTACGCGCTGCAAACCTTCGGGCTTGGCCTGACCACCGCCGCGCGCGCGGGATTTCTGACAGGCACTCTCGTACCCATGACTCCGCTGTTTGCGTGGCTGCTCTTCCGCGAGCGCATCAACCGCCGGCAAATTATTGCGGTAGTTCTGGCCTTTGCCGGAACCGCCATCATGTCCGAACCATCGGCAGGCGGCCTCAACCTCGGCGATGCGCTGACACTGCTCTGTGCAGTCAGCTTTGCCTTGCAGGTGGTCTATGTGGGCCGCTGGGCCAAACATGAAAATGAGATCCAGCTTTCCTGGCTGCAAATTGCCGCCGTCATGCTGCTGGCCGGCCTGGCCATTCCCCTCGAGGCTCCGCGCTTGACCTTCTCGCCGCTTCTGCTGGCCGCGCTGCTCATCACCTCGCTGCTTGCCACCACTCTCGGCGTCTGGGCACAGATGCGCTATCAGCCCCGCATCTCCACCACTGCCGCCGCCATCATCTATGCCATGGAACCGGTGTTCGCCGGACTCGCCTCGTGGATTATCCTCGGCGCCGTCCCCGGCATCGCGACCCTCACCGGCGCGGGTTTCATCTTCGCCGGCATGCTGCTCTCCGCTTCCACCCCGTCCCCCGTCAAACCCGAAATCCCGTAGATCTCTTCGCCCATGGATAAAACAAAACGGCCGCATGATTGCGGCCGTTTCTGTTTTCGGGGTCCGGGTTTCCTATTTCGGATTTCCTATTTTCCCGCCTACTCTTTCCCGGTAAACTGCATCACCAGATACAGCAGCGAGAGCAGCGTGATGGCCCCCATAAAAATCCAGCAGACATAGTTGTAAAGGCGGCCATTGACATAGGTGCCCATCAGCCGCTTGTTATTGACAAACAGCAGAATCGGCACCACGGTGAAGGGCAGCATAATCCCGTTGACCACCTGCGAGAGTAGCATCACGCCGATCAGCGGCAGGCCGGGTATCATCACAAACAGGCCGCCGATTACGATCAGCGCCGTATACAGAAAGTAGAACTGCCTGGCTTCCGAATACTTCTTGTCCAGACCGCTTTCCCAGCCCATCGCCTCGCAAATCGTGTAGGAAGTGGAGATCGGCAGGATCGAGGCCGCAAACAGGCTGGCGTTCAACAGACCGAGCCCGAAGAGGATCGAGGCAAACCGTCCCGCCAGCGGCGCCAGCGCCTTGGCGGCTTCATCCGCCGTCTCTACCCGCACCGCATGGACAAACAGCGTGTCCGCGCAGACCACTACAATGAACAGCGCCACCACACTGACCGTGATCCCGCCGAAAATCGTGTCCATCCGCGAATAGCGGTAATTCTTCAGCGGAATATTCTTCTCGACCACCGAAGCCTGTTGGTAAAACTGCATCCACGGCGCAATGGTGGTTCCCACCAGGCCGATCAGCGTAAACAAATAGGCGCGCTCGCTGGTAATAGTGGGAATCACCAGCGATTTGCCCACCGCCAGCCAGTCGGGCCGCACTTCGACGCCGCTGATAATATAGGCCGCATAAAACAGCGTGGCCACTAAAAAGATCTTCTCGATGGTGGCATAGGTTCCGGCAATCACCAGCGCCCACACCAGCGCGCCGGCAATCGGCACACTGACCCAGCGCGGCACACCGAACAACTCTCCCGCCGCCGCCACACCGGAAAACTCCGCCAGCACGTTGCCGAAGTTTGTCGCCAGCAGCGCGACCATCAGGTAGAAGGTCCAGCGCGCGCCGAACTGCTCGCGGATCAGGTCCGAGAGCCCCTTGCCCGTCACCACACCCATACGGTTGACCATCTCCTGAATCATGATCAGGGCCACGGTCATGGGAATGAAGATCCATAGCGTGGCCAACCCGTAGTGCGCGCCCGCCACGGAGTACGTGGTGATGCCGCCCGCGTCGTTGTCCACGTTGGCTGTAATTATCCCCGGTCCCATCACGGACATAAACAGCAGCAGCCGCGCCCATGTGGGATTGAACCGGGATTTAATATTGCGGATGGGAGATGGAAAGGTCAAAGGAAGTTGCTAAAAATGACTGGAGACGTAATGGAACGCTGAAAGAGGAAAGGGAAAAAGGGTATACCGCCGAAGCATAAATACAAACAAGGCATAATTAAGCCGCAATCCATTGCCCATGTGCGTTTCTCTATGCACTGATGAACAATGGCTTGCGTTCCCTCAGCGTTTCCTCGGCAGCGCTTTCCTTCGCGACGAATGGAAGCTGGTGGGAATGGTCTTCTTGTTCACACTGGCCCGCTGCAGGGAGTTGCGGGTTTCCGGTGCGGCCACGCCGTAATCGAAATCGCGCAGCGCCACGCGGGGAAGCGCGCGGCCCAGATGGCTTTCGATCTGCCGCATTTCGTATTCCTCTTCCGGTGCCACCAGTGTAAAGGCGTCGCCCACGGCTTCGGCGCGCGCCGTGCGGCCGATGCGGTGCACATAATCTTCCGGCGTTGCCGGAACGTCGAAATTGATCACGTGGGTGATTCCTTCCACGTCCAGACCGCGCGCCGCGATGTCCGTCGCCACCAGCACTTCAAACTTGCCGCGCTTGAACCCTTCCAGCGCCGCGATCCGCTGATTCTGCGTACGGTCGCCGTGGATCACCGCGATCTTCAGACCCGATTTGCCCAGCGCCCGCGACAGCTTGTCCGCGCGGCGTTTGGTGCGCGTGAAAATCAGCACCGAGGGCGATCCGATGTCCCGCAGCAGCGAGGATAGCAGATCCGGTTTCAGATGCGCCTGCACCGGATACACCGCATGGGTGATGCCCACCGCTGCCTGCGACGTGCGCCCGACCTGCACGCGCTCCGGATTGTGCAGCAAACTTCCCGCCAGCACCGCAATTTCCGGCGGCACCGTCGCGGAGAACAGCATCGTCTGCCGCTGCTTGGGAAGCATCGCCACAATCCGCCGCACGTCGGGCAGGAAACCCATGTCCAGCATGCGGTCCGCTTCGTCCAGCACAAACACTTCGAGCTGGTCGAACCGCACGTTGCCGTGCTCCACGTGGTCCAGCAGCCGTCCCGGTGTGGCCACCAGAATGTCCACGCCGTCCTTCAGCCGCTTGGTCTGCGGCACGATGGACACGCCGCCGATCACCACGGCCACTTTCAGCTTGGTGTGCTTGGCGTAGGCTTTCAGCGCCTCTTCGATCTGCGCCGCCAGTTCGCGGGTAGGGGAGAGGATCAGCGCGCGGAGCGAGTGCCCCTTCGTCTGCTGGCCCAGAAACTTGTGCAGGATCGGCAGCCCGAAGGCCGCGGTTTTGCCCGTGCCGGTCTGCGCCGAGCCGATCACATCCTTGCCTTCCAGCAGCGAGGGTATCGCCTGCTCCTGGATCGGCGTCGGCCGTTCATACCCCATTTCGGTCACGGCCTTGATCAGTCGTTCGTCCAGCCCGAACTTCGTAAAGTCCTTCGCCTGCGTTGTTGTCTTCGTCAAATGTCTTTCTTCTTTCGTTGTTTCCTGAAGCGCGCGCATAATGTCGCGCTCATCGTGAAGGCCTTGCCTTTCCATCTTGTGGACAGCCGATCGGCCGAACCACGGGATGGGCTGAAGGCCCCATATCCTATTTCCTATTTCTCATTTCCTATTTCCAATCTCCCGTCTTCGGGCGGCAACTGCAGCACCGGAATCTCCGAGAGCGCGTTGCCGATAATCGCATGCAGCTTGCCGTGAATCGAAATCGTGCTCGACTGCATGATCATGAGCTGCGTCTGCCGCTTCTCCCAGAGCTTGGTGATGCGCCGCATCTCATCGTTCAAATCCTTCTGCATGTCGCGGATGTTCTCCACAATCGCCTCGACCCGCTGGCGGAATTCCGGGCCGGAGAGATATTTGTAGATCAGCTCCATCTTGTAGCTCATTCCCTCGGCGGCGGTGCGCGCGTAGGAAATGCGGATCAGACTCTCGCGCAGCACGCAGGCCACGCCGATAGCCGAGGCAAAATCCGTCACCCACACGCCGTCTTTCTGGCCGAAGCAACTGATCTCTTTGGGCAGCGCGCGCGTCACCAGCACCGCCATCTCCGCCTTGCATTCCCGCTGGTCCTGCTTGAGTTTCGACACCCAGCCGTCCGACCAGTTCTTGGTGTTCTTGAATTCATAGAGAATGCACAGCGGATCGCCCGAGCCCGCGATGCGCTGGATCACGTCGCCGCCGCGCACGCCCTTAGCTACCGGCTGAATTTCATCGTCGGGGAAGTTGATGCGCAGTTGCTCTTCCAGTTCCAGTTCCAGAATCTCGCCCTGTGTCTGCTGGCTGCCCTGCTCCAGCTTGCGCTTCATCTCATCCACCTGCTTCAGCGCGTCGCCGAGCTGCTTCTCTTTTTCCTTGAGCTTCAGTTCGTGCTCTTCGTCGGCTCGCTTGCGTCCTTCCAGCAGCAGCCCGTCCCGCTCCTCGGCCATCTTGCGCGTCAGTTCCAGTTCGATGTTCCGCGCCCGCTCATCAAGGTCCCGCTGCTTTTTGCGCAGGTCCAGTTCGAGGGTGTGCGCTTCGTCGAGCTTTTTGGCCTTCTCTTCGAGTTGCGCCTGCAAATCCTTCAGTTCCACCGCCACGTCTTCCCGCGCGCGCACCTTCTCCGCTTCGAGCCGTTCCTTGATCTGCTGCTCGACACCCTTGCGCTCTTCCTCGAGCTTCTGCTCGTACTTCGCCTGCAAATCGGCGGCGGCGCTCTTGTATTTTTCGCGGTACTCGTTGGCGATCTGCTGCGTCATCGCCTCCGTCACCGCAAAATTATGCCCGCACTTGGGACACTTGATCTGTTGCTCAGACATGGCTCTTATCGAAGGTTAGAAAATTCTCTGTCTCGTATCGTGCCCGCGCACCACCATCAAATCCGTAGCCGCGCACGGCAGTGCGTCCACTAATGCCGGACGACATCCCGCTGCGCCACATACGGCCGCAGCTTCGGCACTGGTTTTAACCGCAACCGCCACTCTATGGTGTTCCTGGGGTACAGCGCAAATGGCGCACGTTCCACCCATCCGGCCTCGAAGTACCCCTTAGGCGTAATACCCGTGCGAGTGCCTATTACACGGCCAAGGTAACCCGCGGAGCGCAGGTGTTCTGCGATCTGATCCCCTCCAGAAAACATTGCAGCCCCGGGAGGAAGGTTTCGCTGTGGTTCGAGGCGCATAACCTGATCGTAATAGCCGAGCGGGAGATTGGAACCGCTCGTAGTGTCGCCCAAATCTTGAATCCACCCATCTTGTCGACGCTGACTCCACACGCTGTCACCATCCGCACTGAGGCGCATTATCAGATTTTCCGAGGATTGTTTCGAACTCCCACGAGGCCATGATAACTGCCCGCTGAGCAGTAGTTCTCCGTCGGGTGCAGCCCACACTCGTAGGAAACGCATCCCGACATTCTTGTGACCATAAATGTGGTTCCAGAGTTTCCGGCCTTTGGAGTCGAGCACCACCACCCAGCCGTCGCTGTTCCAGTCGCAAAGGTTAACGTCAGCGCTGTCCGCATAGGCTTGACCGACGGAAACGATCCGTCCGTCCGGTGTCACTGTTGCATCCATCAGCCAATCCGTGTAACCGCTGCCGAATTGGCGTAGCCATTGCCGTTGCCCTTTGGCGTCGGTTTTCGAGACCCAACCGCCTTGACCCTTCCCGTTGGGCCGCATAAAACCCGACCCAGCCATCACAAACCCGCCGTCGGGACACGGCACTACTACTCTGTTGCCGCCACCATTTCCAATTACATACGTCTGTGCCCACAGCACTTCGCCTGCCTCGCTGATGCACAACATCCATGTTGGCCCGGCGGCAACGATGTTGCCTTCTTTTGTCCGCATCAATGTGTGAAGGCTGCGGTAGTCGTCCCCTTCTCGCCAGTAACAATTCTCCCATTGCGTACCGCCCATGCTGTCGGTCATCATTATCCAGCAGGCCCCGCCCTGCGTATGCACATAGTAGCAACTATCGGCTGTCCCACCAAGCACAAATCCACCGCTCGAAGTTGCGACCGCTGCCCTACAGCGTGTTTCAGCACCCATACTGAACGTCTTAGCCCAGAGAACATGCCCTGCAGAGTCGGTGCGCGCAAGGAAAGCGTCCGTTTTCGGCGACCTGCGGCGCGATTTGGGCGTCTGCGCCTGTGCTACGAGTATTCCCAAGCCTATCAATAGGCACGTTGTTAGCAGTCTCATGCTTGGTGCGCCAGCCAATGTGCGTTTTGCTTTTGGGCAGAATGTAGCGCGATGAATCGCGCGACCACAAAGTTTTTGTGACAAGATTCGCCGAGGACCACGCGGTATTCCCGCGTTGTCCCCCCGCCGCAGGCGGCTTCGTGGTGAAGCTGACTCAGCTTCAGTCTGCTTTCCACGCCCGGTACAAATGCGGCAAGAGCTGGTCGAAGCCGTGCTTGAAGGTGATCACGCCGCGCTGCACGCCGTCGTCATCGACCACCGGAAGGCAGAGGAAATAGTAGCGCAAAAAGGTCTCGGCGATTTCCGTGACCTGCGAATCGAGGTGCAGGGTAATCAGCCGCGGCTGCAGAATGTTGCCCACCTGCAAACGCGGGTCCGTGCGCAGCAGATGGCGCAGACTGAGTGCGCCGATCAATTTGCCGTCGTCATCGTGCAGATACACGTAGTAGATCGACTCCACATCCTCCGCCGCTTCGCGCACCGCTTCCATCGCTTCCCCCACCGTGCGGTCCGCGCCGATCTCCACATAATCCGTCGTCATCAGGGAGCCCGCCGTATCTTCGGAGTAGGTCATCAGCTCCTCGATCTCGGCCACCTCCTCCTCGCTCTCCATCGCCTCCATAATCCCCGAGGCGGCTTCCTCGTCGATGTTCGCCAGAATGTCCGCCGCTTCCGAAGGCTCCATCTCCTCTAAGATGTCCGCCGCCAGCTCTTCGTCCATCCCCTCGATGATCGACTTCTGCACATCCTCGTCGGTCTCCTGCAAGGCCTCGGCGGCGGTCTCCGGCTCGAGGGCCGCCACCATCGCCTGCCGCTGCTGGTGATCGAGGTCTTCGAGGATGTCCGCAATTTCGCCCGGATGCAGATCATTCAGCCGCTGCGCACCCACCGTCAGACGGATCGGTTCCATGTGCGCCGTCTGCGAGGAGACCGGCTGCACGAACTTCCAACTGATCAGTTCGTCGTGGATCTCCTTGCCCAGCACTTTGAAGGTGGAGCGCATCGGCGCTTCCCAGCCTAAGCGGCGCATCAACCCCGCAAAGCCCACATCCACATGCACGATCCACTGCCGCTCGCCGATCAGCAGATGCACGTCGTTCACGCGCACCACCTTGGCGCCTTCCACGTCCACGATCTGCTTATCCCACAGCATGTCGCGCACGCCCACGTCATTCGGTCCCATCTCCAACGGCATGATCCGCTGCTCATCCACCGTAAGGTGGCCCTTTTTGAACAGATCGGCATATTCCTGCGCCGTGGCCGGGTAGAGCACCAGCTCCTGCCGGTGCCGCAGCACCAGGCCCTTCACCTGCGGATAGAGTTCCGTTAAGGTGGCCACACAGTCCCAGATACGGCCCATGGACGTGCCCAGCTTCTTGCTCTTGGCCGGCCGCCCTAAAAATTCGGATAGAAAATGCAGTTCTTCGACAATACGGGCTGTCATAGGAAGTCTCCTTCGCAGAATCCCCGTTGCGATAACTCGCGGTGGGGACTCTCCAGAGTCCCCCCGCAATGGTCAGCGGGACCGGGTGGCTTTGGAAAGCCACCACGGCGGCCCTTGGGGCTTGCCTCACACAGGTTCAACTTAACAACATAGAAAATTCCATCATGTTAGTCAACCGCCCGGCTTGATTTTCCGACCCGGTTTGCGTATTTTTGTACAAAGCAGCTCACGTGTTTTATTGGGAAATCCGTTCATGGCTAAAATCGCACCTTTCGTCGCTCTGCGCTATGACCAGAGTGCCGCTGGGGACATTAACAAGCTGGTTACTCAGCCCTACGACAAAATCGACCGCGCGCTTCAGGTCAAGTACTACGAGCGCCACCCCTACAACATTGTACGCGTCATCCTCTCCGATGAATCCGTGGCTGACAAAGAAACCCCTTATCCCGGCGCGGGCAAGACCCTGCGGGAGTGGGTGGACAAGGGTCTTCTGAAGAATGATGCCCAGCCGGCCATCTATGTCTATTATCAGACGTTCAAGTTTCGTGGTCAAACCTATACCCGCAAAGGGTTTATCGCCTCGGTTGAACTTGAAGAAAAGGGCGTTCGCGCCCACGAGCACACCCTGGCCGGGCCTAAGGCCGACCGTCTGCGGTTGCTGCGCGCCACCGAAACCAATGACGAAAACATCTTCATGCTCTTTTCCGACCCGCAGAACGAGTCCGTGAAGATCATGGATGCCGCCATTGCCGGTCAGAAGCCGCTGATTGAAGCCGTGGATGACTTCGGCGAGACCCACAAGGTCTGGGCAATCACCGATCCGGCCACTGTGGCCAAGCTGCAAGCCTTGGTGGCTCCCAAGGAACTGTTCATCGCCGATGGCCATCACCGTTTCGAAACTGCTGTAAATTATAAAAATGAGTGCCTTGCCAAGGGCTGGAAGCCGGAAGGCAGCCAGGGCTTTGACCATCGCATGATGGCCCTCTTCCCGATGGAAGACCCGGGTCTGGTGATCTTCCCCACCCATCGCCTCGTCAAGAATGTCTCCGATTTCTCCACCGACAAGCTGCTGGCCGCCCTCTCCAGGAACTTTGAGATCGAGCCGGTGAAGTCCGCCGATGAGCTGACCAGGAAGATGGAAAAC
This sequence comes from bacterium, assembly GCA_036504735.1. NCBI lineage: Bacteria > bacterium. The sequence goes on along the minus strand of DASXUQ010000009.1, from coordinate 380,292 downwards.
CGCAATGGCAAGAATGTGTTCGGCATGGCCGCCGTCAATGCCCCGGCCCCGTTCTATTTCCTGAAGATCAAGGATCCCAAGGTGATGGACACCGTGGTGCCGGATGCTTCCGAGCCCTCCCGCCGTCTTGACGTGACCGTGCTCCACAAGCTGATCCTCGAAAATGAGCTGGGCATCGACAAGGCCAAGCTCGAAGCCTTCACCAATGTGGAGTACGTGCGCCACACCGAAGAGGCTATGGAAAAGCTGGGCAAGGGCGGCATTCAGGCCGTCTTCCTGCTGAACCCGACCGATGTCAAGAATGTCAAGGACGTCGCCAGCGTCGGCGAGCGCATGCCCCAAAAGTCCACCGACTTCTACCCGAAGCTTCTGGCCGGCCTGGTGATGATGCCGCTGAAGATTAAGAAATAGCTGAAACGCTGAAAGGGGCAACCGCGCGATTTATCGCGCCTCTGTAGCGCCGCACGGCTGTGCGCTCTTCCTCCTCAAAACGGAGAAAAGGGTCATGATAGACGGAGCCGCGTGAACAAAATGTTCGCGCGGCTCTTGTTTTTGTGGTACAATTTGGCGAATTTGAGACAATTCCCGTTTCCGCTGCAAATAGGGAGGCTGCCCCATGAAACCGCTCGGATTTCTTCTCCTCCTCATATTCCCCCTCCTCGCCTCCGCCCAGCTTGTTCCGCTGGAGTTGGACCAGACGATTACGCTGCCTCAAGCCGGAGCCATCTGGGATGTGATGCCGCACCCAGATGGGTATTATCTGTGGGTGCAGGCGGTGACGCACGACTCGACGCAGACGCGAATCTACTGGGGAAGGACAGATTCGGCGGGGGTGGACTCGCTGGATTTGAGCATCGGCTCGCCCATATCCATACATGCATTCTGGGGTGGCGGGTACGAAGCCGAAGTCCTCATTGCCAGTTCCTTCTCCACGGCATGGTCCGTTGAATCCTTCCAGGTTTTTCGTCTCTCCGATGGTGCGCCGTTGACTCCAGCGCTTGGCTGGCACTATGAGCACACAGACCTGCACCAGCACTGGGATATTGACGAATACCGGGTTGCCACAGCCGCTCCGTTGCCACCGCCGCCCGCCGTTAGTACAATCGTGCCCGCGCTGATTCGGTACCATTACCACTATCTCGACGACGAAGGTTCTTCCCGCTTCACGGACGACACTCATAAGGGGCTCCTCTTGGCGAATATTCTTGCGGGAGACACGACCGTGACAGCCCGCTTGGATATGGTTTCAAGCGCCGCTTGGGCTTGGGATGGCCGGACCGTCCATCTTGCGCGCGCAGGTACCAGTACTTCGAGTTTTGAGGGTCCCGGCGGAAATCATGTCAGTGTCAATTATCGAGCAAGCACGCTGGAACTCATGGCTGACACGGTTCGCGAATCGTGGGCAGCAGCCTGTGGTTTGCCGGATAGCAACTCGGACCTTTGTTTTGAAGGCGACGTGCTTTGCACCTATGACAGTACGACGGGAAGGCCTGTATTCTTCGGCGACGTCGGGTCCAACTGGGCAGCGGAGGACAGTCTCGGCGAACTCTGGCGGATTCCCAACAGTTATTGGACAACACTGGCAGCGAATGTGATCGGCGGCAATTCGTCGGAGGAGTTTCTGTGTTACCGGTGGAATCAGCAGGACTTCGAGGTTCTGAATGCCACAAATGGCCATTCCTATGGTCATACGGATACTCTGGCCATTGATCCGTGGTCGTTTGACCTGAGGATTATCGGTCGCTATGACGGATCTGCTCGCAGATTAGGAAACCGCGATGGCAGCCGCATCAAGCTATACCGCTTCGGTGAGTATCTTGACATCGATGTCGGCCAGAGGTCGGCGCAAGTAGAATCATATTCGCTGTCCGCCTTCCCCAATCCCTTCAACCCCGCCACGCAAATTACCTTCACCGTGCCGCGCGCGCAGCGAGTGAAGCTGACGGTCTACGACATCATGGGACGGGAAGTGCTCCTGCTGACAAACACATCGTATGAGGCAGGCGAGCATCAGGTGACTTTCGACGGAAGCAACCTACCTTCGGGGATCTATTTTGCGCGGCTGGCCACTGGATCAGTCAACAAGACGCAGAAGCTCCTCCTGCTCAAATAGAATAAGAGCGGACTGCCGTCCGGCACTACAAGAAGCCGGAAATGCCAACGGGCGCGGAAAAACTCCGCGCCCGTTATGCGCTTGAACGAAGGTGAAAGGAAGAAGTTACTTGGCGGCGGCGGTCGTCCACATCGGACGGCCGGATTCGTCGCGGAGTTTCAGTTCAGCCTGATCGTGTTGCAGTCTCTGGGCCATGATGACCTTATGGCCGTGGAAGTCCACCAGCGAGCCATCCACGGTGATCTGATCATGAGCCTTCAGGTCAAAGTGATTGTCCTTCAGATAGGCTTCGGGGCCAATCAGTACGGTCTGATCGCCGGTGCCCGTCTTCACGGTCAGCACCACGCGGCTTCCCTGATTGTCCCGGCCTCCCCGGGTCTTCACGTCGGTGATCTCTCCGCTCACGGTCTCATGTTTGCCCTTCTGGAACAGTTTCTCCTGCTTGGCCGTGGACTTGTGCTCCTTAGCCGCAGCCGGCAGGCTGACCGCCACAACACCAATCAGCAGCATCAGGTACATCACGAGGTACATCGCGCGCTTCATACATCATCTCCTCTATAGCTTAAAGTCGCAAAGCCTTATCTCCTGCCTGCGAATGCCCTTTAGACACCGCCCGCCCAAGGAGGTTTAAACCGCCTTACAACCGGGTCTTGGGATTTTCCCGCAAAAAATAACCGGACATGGCCTCCCTCTACAAATCTTTTTTCATCAGGAAAATGTGAAATCGTTGCAATTTCCATTGCTTATTTGCGGGAGATTTGCCATATTACCAAGCGTTTGAAGAGCGGGCCCTAAGCCCGCTCTTTCGACAATGGTATTTGTTTTTATTGATTTTAACATTTTGATTTCGGATTAGTTAGGACTGAATTAACGATGACATTCGTGATTACCGACAAGTGCCTCGGCGAACAGTATGCCTCATGCATGCAGGTTTGCCCGGTCTACTGCATCTACCCCGGCGACTACGAAGGCCAGCCCTTCGCGGTCATTGACCCTAAACTGTGTATTGACTGCGGAGCCTGCGTCCCCGAGTGCCCCGTGGAAGCGATTATCGAACATCCCGACGAAGATCCCGTCTACGCGGAGATCAACGCCAAATTATCCCCTTTATTCAAAAATAATCCCGTGCCCGATCCCCGCCCGGCCACCGACCCGCCCCGCCGGGGAAATGTGTACGAAAAGCCGAAGTCTTAAGCTTTATTCCGACGGGCATGACATGTCGTGCCCCTACGGCAGACGTTGGCCATACCATCCCGGATCTTAATTATGAAATTCCGTACGATTGATAATACCGCTTTGAAGGTGTCCGAACTGTGCATGGGCACGATGACCATGGGCTGGCAGACGGATGAAGCCCTGTCCCATCAGATTCTTGACCGCGCTTTCGACCGGGGCATTAATTTTGTGGATACGGCGGACGTCTACAGCAGTTGGGTGGAAGGCAATCCCGGCGGAGTCGCCGAGCGCATGGTCGGCACATGGCTGAAGACTAAGCCGCGCGACCGGATTGTGCTGGCCACCAAGGTGCGCGGGCGGATGTGGGAAGGGGAAGACGGCGAAGGGCTGGGACGCAAACATATTCTGCGCGCCTGTGCCGATTCGCTGCAACGGCTGCAGGTCGACTACATCGACCTCTACCAGTGCCACGCGCCGGATCCGAATACGCCGATTGAAGAAACCGTGGATACACTCTGCGAACTGATCCGCGAAGGCAAAGTCCGCTACATCGGCGTCTCCAATTTCCCCGCAGACCTCACGCGCCGCGCCAATGACTACGCGCACACCCATTACCAGTGCAAGTTCATCTGCACCCAGCCCAAGTATAATCTGATCTGCCGCAAGGCCTTCGAAGATGATCTGCTGCCCTATGTCGAAGAGACGAAAATGGGCGTGATCCCCTATTCTCCCCTCGAAGGCGGACTGCTGACGGGCAAGTACAAAGCAGGCCAGCCGCTGCCGCAAAACGCGCGGCACACGCTGAACCAGCGCGCGTCCGATAAGATGACGCCGCAGGTGCTCAAAGTGCTGGAGCTGCTCGAACTGATGGCCCGGAAGCGCGGCGAAAGCATGACCCAGACCGCACTGGCCTGGCTGCTCTCCAAACCGTTTGTCACCAGCCCGATCATCGGCGCGACCTCCATCCAGCAATTAGACGATTCCCTCACCGCTTCGGGCAAACGCCTGTCGCAGGAAGAGGAAAACGAACTGGACGAAGTGAGCAACGGACTGTGAAGAAAATTGGAAATGTGAAATAGAAAATAGGAAACAGCCGTCCATTCATTTTCGCTTTTCGCATTTTCGCTTTTCGCTTTTTTTGTTTCGTATTCAATCAACGCGGCTTGTGGCCGCCATCGACATAGGACATTACCCAGAAGACCATGTTACATCATCAATCCATCGGGAGCGGACCGCCGGTATTAGTGCTCCCCGGCATGTTAGGGACAATCGAGTCCCAGTGGAAACGCTACCTTCAGCCCATCGCCGATATGGGCTATACCGTCATTGCCGCCGATCTGCCCGGACACGGGCCGTCGGAAATGACCAAGAGCCTGACCATGCGCGTGATGGTCGAAGAGATCGACCGCCTGCTCAACGGTCTGCATGCCGAACCTGCCGTGCTGCTCGGTTACAGCACGGGCGGTTATGCCGCGCTGTCCTATGCCCTCAAGCATAAGAACCGCGTCGTCGGTGTGTGGATGCACGCCACCAAGTTTTACTGGTCCGGTGAAGAAGCGGAAAACCTCGCCGCCGAACTGGATGTCGCCTACCTCGAAGAGAACAACCCCGACCGTCTGGCGCAACTCCGCAGCGAACATGGCGACGAGAAGCTCGATGCCATGATGCCGTGGCTGGCCAAGATGATCACCGGCATGCCCGATAGCGGCCTGACGGAAATGGATCTCGAAGACAGCGAACTGCCGGTGATGGTTTCCGGCGGCGACCGCGACGAACTGGTGCCGGTCAACGAAGTCATCGATCTGTACCGCGCTCTGCGCCGCGGACAGCTCTGTGTCTTCCCCGATACCAATCACCCGCTGGACAGCCTGCGCGATCACGTCTTCCTCCCGGTCTTCCGCGATTTCCTGAACCGCCTCGACTAAGCAGGCGTGACGCCTGCCCCCGGGTCGCCTGCTCGGCGGCGTAGGGGTTCGACGTGGAGACCTTGCTATCCTTCCTCTGCTCCCCTTTCCCTATTTCATGGGGAAAGGTCCCGGACCTCGACGAAGGCGGGGCCGGGGGATAGGGGTCTGCCGGCACAAACAAACTTAGGATAAGACTCTGCCGTAGGGGCACGACCTGTCGTGCCCGTGAACTCCTGTTGCGTTTTGACCCCACTATCTGCCGCGCGAAGTGTACAACCGCTTCGCGCGGCTTTTGTTATCCCATGGCATAGCAATTGATACTACCGCTTGCCCAAAGCGGTACAGATGAGGGTTTCGGAACTGTAGGTTTACCTACTGCGTGTATTTCTCATAGTGAAATGTTTCAATTAACGGCAACGTGATTCCCTTATTAACTCATCTATCTCGATCATACAGGAGGCGGCATGGCAATGATGGACGCGGTACCTCCGCAACCGGCAGCAGTGGACGATGCGGCGGTCACACGACTGAGGTCGGATCTTCGTGGCATGGTGATTCGACCCGGCGAAGATGGATATGATGCGGCACGGGCCGTGTGGAATGGAATGATCAACCGGCGTCCGGCGTTTATCGTGCGCTGCCTCGGTTCGGCGGATGTGATTGCGGCGTTGAGCTTTGCCCGGGCCTATCATCTGCCCGTGGCAGTACGGGGCGGCGGGCACAGTTTTCCCGGCTATTCGGTATGTGATGATGGCTTGGTGGTGGATTTTTCCCTGATGAAGGGTGTGTGGGTGGATGCCGACCGCAAGACGGTGCGCACCCAACCGGGAGTTACCTGGGGACTGTTCGACCATGAAACCCAACTCTTCGGCCTGGCAACCACCGGCGGCCTGATTTCCCATACCGGAATCGCCGGGCTGACGCTGGGCGGCGGCATCGGCTGGCTGATGCGCAAGCATGGACTATCGTGCGACAATCTGCTTTCGGTGGATGTTGTCACCGCCGACGGCCAGTTCATTACCGCCAATCACAAGCACAATGAAGATCTCTACTGGGGTGTGCGCGGCGGTGGCGGCAACTTCGGTGTGGTGACCTCCTTCGAATATCAGCTCCATAATGTCGGCCCGATCATCTACGGCGGCGCAGCACTGTACCGCGCCGAGAGGGCCAGCGAGTTGCTGCGCTTTTTCCGCGACTTCACCGCCAAGGCCCCCGATGAACTGACGTCGATGGTTGCGTTTATGACCGCACCGCCCGCACCGTTCGTACCTGCTGAATTGCAGGGCAAGCCGATGGTGGCGCTGGCGGCATGTTATTGCGGCGATCTGGCCAAGGGCGACGATGCCTTGAAGCCGGTGCGCCTCTTCGGTCCGCCCGACGTCAACCTCTTCGGTCCCATGCCGTACGTTGCGATGCAATCCATGTTCGATGCATCGGCTCCTCCGGGGATTCAGTGCTATTTGAAATCCGATTTCCTGAACCGTCTCGATGATGCGGCCATCGATCTGATCTGTGAGTTTGCCTCGCGCCGCACCTCGCCGAATTCCGAGGTCCACGTGCAGCATCTGGGCGGCGCCGTCAGCAAAGTCGGTGAAGGCAAGACGGCCTTCGGCCAGCGCGACGCCACATATGTCCTCAACTGGATCTCCTTGTGGAATGACCAGAGTCCGCCCAATGGGCATATTCAATGGTCCCGCGACGCATGGAACGCGCTGCGGCCCTATGCCAGTGGCAATGTGTATTCCAACTTTATGCAGGATGACAACGAGCGCACTCGCGCCGCCTACAGCGACCGCACCTTTGCCCGGCTGGTGGATCTGAAGCGGAAGTACGATCCCGAGAATATGTTCTGCTTCAACCAGAATCTGGTGCCCGAAGAAGAGACCGTAGCGGTGCAGTAAGAAAGACCATCATGACAAAAAAGAAAGCTCCGCCGAATACGGACCGCTCCCGATAGATGATGCTGCGGAAGATCCGCAGGCCATTGAAGATTCGCTGGAAAGGGAAGCTCCCAATGAGCGGCGGGACCAGCTCTCTCCCGAATACGGTAACGTCACCACGCAATGGATGACTCCGCAGGAGACCCGCTTCACCCCCGACGGCAAGGCAGACTATCCCGAACCCGAATCGGAGTTCCGCGCCCGTGGCGAGAACATTGAAGGCTCTCTGCAGCAACAGCAGGAAGAAGAAGAGAACCCCGAGCCCGCAGTGGAATCATCCGACGTGTCCACTCAGGTCCGCAATGCCGAATCCGACGCCCAAGGCGCCGAACTGGAAGGACACGAAGAATAACGAACCCCCATCCCTGACCCTTCCCCCACTAAAGTGGAGGAAGGGAACAGTTCATTAAAAGGGCGGCCATAACGGTCGCCCTTTCTGCACTCCCTATCCCTTGCCATTCAGGACCCCGCCCCCAATGATTTGTCATCCTGCCCGTCTTCGGGAAGGACCTCGGGGTCGCTATTTCTCCATGCCGAGTCGGGGTAGGGGCCGGTCTAAGACCGGCCCGCCGAACCATTACCACATCCACAACCCGCCCGAAACCTAACCCTCATCGGCCTTCTTCTTTTGGCTTTTACTTCATCAGCACAATCTTCTGCATACGGGTTAGCTCTCCTGCCTGCAAACGGACAAAGTACACCCCCGAGGCCAATCCTTCTCCGTCAAAGCGCGCTTCATGTTGCCCCGCTTTGAGTTGTCCATCCACCAGTACCCTCACCAGCCGCCCGCTAATATCATACACCTGCAGCGCGACCCTGCACTCGCGTGGAAGATCAAACGCGATACGCGTAGCCGCATTGAAGGGATTGGGGTAGGAAGAAAGGCTAAAGGCGGAAGGATAAAGGATGACGTCCCGATGTGCCGCATTCGGCTGCGGGAAGTAATACGCGCCGATGTCGGCCACGGTGCCATCCGGATCACGCGGCGAGGCAGGATCCCCGGCGTCGATGCACGGAGAGTTTGCCGTCAGATGATAGTCTCCCGCCGCCGTATCGGCAAACAGCGGATCAAGAAAAATGTTCTGATAAACATCGCAGGAATCGCCGTTGGTGTTGGTTTGGATGACGCGTCCCATAAGGGTATCCGACATGATGACCGCGCCGCCGTCGGCGTTGCCGAAGATCAGGCTGTTGCGAAGCTGCGCATGTGTCCCAAAGAGCGCGATGCCTGAGCCACGCCGGCTATTGGCAACAATGGTGTTGACCACGCTCACGGTGTCTTCTGCCTGCCTTTCCAAGTGCCAACTTACGGCAGCGCCGCCGAAGGTATAGCTTCTTACGACGGTGCAGTTAGTCATGGAGCCGTTCGCCATCACAATGGCTCCGCCACGGCTTCCCGCCCTGTTATCCGCAAACAGGCAGTCCCCAACCGTCAGCGCAAGCGGGTTATCGGCGGCCACGGCACCCGAGTTAATGGCTCCACCGTCGGCACCGACATCTACAGAGTCTCCGAGGAATGCGCAACCGGTAACATGCAAGATGCCTGTGTGATGCAGGATCGCGCCGCCGCCATCGGGAGCCAGAGTGACGGCCCAGTTCTTCCGAAATACGCAATCTCTGATCGAGGATTCCCCATTCCCGAAGCACACATGAATCGCCCCGCCGCCACCGCCCGAAGCATTGCCCTCAAACAGACAATTCCGGATATCTGCCTTGGAGCCCAAGTTGATTCCGCCGCCGTATCCGCCGGAATTGCCGGTGAAGACACACTCCGTAATCGTCGCATCACAGCCGTATAGCCTTAACGCGCCGCCCATTGCAGATCCCCGATTGTAACGCAGACGGCTGTGGGATAAGTTCAATCCGATGCCGTTCTCAATTTGCAGCGCAGCCTGGTTGGCAATCGTATCGCGCGGCAGCCCTTGCATTCGTGTGCTGTCGCGGCGCATGTTCTCGATCACGCAGTAGCTCATGCGCACGGTATCCGCCGGAGTGTGCATCAGGATCCCGCACCAGCGCAGCGGATGGATTAGGGTGTCGGTAGTAAACACCACCGAATCCCCTTCCGCGCCGACGGCGCTGAAGGAGCCCAGGCTGTCCACTTCCAGCCGGTACAAGCCGTCAAAGTACACGCGCACCCCCGCGCCAATGTCCAATGCCTGCTCTCCCGGAACATGCACGTCACCCTGAATGACGTACGGGCTATGCTCCGCCGTCCAGTTGCCCGACACATTTCCCGCCGAAACCCACGTGGTATCGGCAAAAGCCCAGGAGGATAGCATGAGCAGAGCAATTACAGCAAGGCTAAATCGAGTGTTCATGGGATGCACCTTAAGTTGCAGTGATGATAGAAGCTCGGGTTACTTCAGCAGCAGCAATTTGTGAGTCCGCACCAGGTGATTGGCGCTGAGGCGGGCAAAGTAAACACCCGACGGCAGCGCAGCGCCCTCGAAGGTGAAGCGGTGCTCTCCGGCGGCACACACTTTCGCCAGCAGTGTCTTCACGATCCTGCCTTGCAGGTCGTATACCGCCAGCGTGGCCTGCCCCGTTTTCGACATCGTAAAGGAGATTTCGGTCGACGGATTGAACGGATTCGGGTAGGAAGAAAGGATAAGAGACGAAGGATAAGAGACAAAGGCCAGAGCAACCCTGTTCGGATGCGGGAAGTAATGCGCGCCGATATCCGCAAGGGTGCTGTCGGGATCATTCGGCGATGCGGGATCGCCCGCGTCAATGCACGGCGAAGTCTCTGTCAAATGGTAATCTTCCGTCGCGGTGTCGACCAGCAACGGATCAAGCAGCACATTCATGTACGCGTCGCAGAGGTCACCATTCCGGTTGACTCCGGCGCTCTGGCCGACACGACTGCCCAAAGGAGTTACATTGCCGCCGCTGTTGCCATAAAGCAGGTTGAAGCCGATTGTCGAGGAGTCCGCATCGGGAAGATGCATACCGGGGCCATGATTGAAGGCAATAATGTTGTTCCGGACACCCGCCCAGTCCTGCAGATGGATGCCCGCACCTTCGGCGGCGGTGTTCCCGATGATCGTGTTTTGGCGCATGGACGGACGCCAGGGGCAGCCGTTGAGCCGCAAGCAGATTCCGCCGCCAAGCGACGCGCTGTTATGAGTGATGACGCAGTGGTCTATCACCGTGGATGAACAGATCAGAAGGCCGCCGCCCGCACCAGGTGTTGAATTGCTGTCAAACAGGCAGCGCACGAACTTGGCCGATGCAGGGCTGCTCGTCTGGCTTCCCATCGCTCCGCCGCAACTGTCGGCATGATTGCCCACAAAGCGGCAGTCCTCAAAGACCAGAGAAGTATCTCCGACTGGCACCCAAACCGCACCACCGCCCAGTGCCGCGTTATTCAGAAAATCGCAACGCTGAAACCTGAGTGGTGAGTGCGAGGCATACAAGAGCACACCGCCTTCTCCGCCTGAATAGGGCGAGTCCGGATTGGGAACGAAGTTGTTGCGGAAGACGCAATCCGTGATCGTGCCGGTGCCGAAGTCGGAGAAAAAGACACCGCCTTGGAGCGCCGAGTTGGACTCGAACAGACAGTGGGAGATGTCCACGTACCCTTGCAGGCATGCCACACCACCGACGCTCGCCCGATTGTCGCGGCAAGTAGAGTTCCGCATGGTCAGCGGTGCGGACACCATCCATAAGAGCCCGCCATAGCCTGCACAACGGGAATGTTCCAGCACACACCATTCGAAACGGCAGGTGTCTGCGTCGGGAGAGAAGTTTATTCCATCCCAACCTTCCAGATAGCCAAAACTGTCGTAGGCAAGAGTATCCAGCGTGAAATAAACCGAGTCTTCTACCGCGCCGATAGCTTCGAGTCGGGCGGTGGCTTCCACGTAAAACTGGGCATGTGCCGAAAAACAAACGCGAACACCGGGACTAATGTGGAACGTCTGGCCGCCCAGCACCCAAGCCCCGCTGCGGATTACATACGGACTGTGCTCCGCCCCCTATATTCCGGAAACACCTCCCGAAACCCACGTGGTATCGGCCAAAGCCCCAGAGCTAAGAATCAGCAAAAAAAAACCGGCAAAGATGATGCGCATGTTTATAACTGTTCCTCAGATGAAGGTGCGGTGCGACGTCTGCTGTCAACAATATATCTCGTCGATGGAAAATGTCAAGAGAAAACTATAATTATTGAATATAGACACGGTAATCTTCAGAAACGCTGATCCCGTCGCGTTGAGCACGCCATCTTCTGCTTTCGGGAACATGCGGCCATGCTCAAAGTGTAACTTATGCAAGGGGATGAACATCTGATGCAGGGGTTAGAGCGACTGGGTAATTTGCAAACGACGTGCTCAGGTAGGATGCGGCGCAGCGGGATTAAACCTCTTGAAAATGGCGGCGTCCAATGAGCAGAACACGGTACTACAGCTTCCATGAGGCCAACCATGAGACAACGCACACAATTAATACTGAGCCTGCTTCTGAGTTTTGCTCTGGGCGGCGCAGCACTCGCATCACCACCCCAGCCCAATAACCGGGCCGCGGAACAGTTGAAAAAAGAACGCATTTCCGGAATGGTGGAATCGGTTCAGGGAGAAAAGGCCACCATCCGCACCGGACGCGGCGACCGGGTGCAGGTCAATCTCGGCCCCCAAGCCTATTGGCGTGAACACGGCTACCGGTTGACTCCGGGCCGTCAGGTGACGGTGGAAGGCTGGCGCGGAGACGATGATGACCGCGGACCATTTTTCGCCGGCGGCATCTGGGGACCGGACTTCTACTTTGAACTGACCAACGGCAACGGCTTCCCCATGTGGGCGGATCAGGATGACTACTGGGACGGCTGGTATCCGACCGCCGACTACTATGACCATTATTACTGCGGACCGGCTCCCTATGCCTACGGTCCTCCGCCTCCCTACTGGTATGGCACACCGCCCCCGCGGTGGTGGTGGGGACGCCATCATTTCTACGGACGGCCGGGTTTCCGGTTCGGGTGGCGACACTTCGACGGACCCTACGGTGGACCACCGCGCGGTGGCTGGCACAATGATCGCCGTGACGACAGGCACGGCGACCGGGATCGGGATCGCGATCATCGCGGCGGATGGCAGGGTGACGGACGGGATGACAACCACCGGGACCAGCGCGGCGGAGAACGCCGGCACTAACCAGGATAACCAAGGGACGGACCGTGAAGGCCCGTCCCTTCTTCCTATAAGATGACTGTCCAAGCGGTTGCGCTGATGAACACCGCATCATGCACCGCGGGACGATGTGGGAGCGAGGCAACACCAATGCGACAGGGATTTCTTCTCACCTTCAGTCTGCTTCTGATTATCACCCTAAAGAGCCCGCTATTTGCGCAGGATGCTCCGAGCTATCCGGATGCCGATGCAGATTCCATAGCGGCACCGCAGGATCAGTCTCCATTGACCAAGGAGCAGATCGAAGGAACCGTCGAGTCCATACATGGAGAGACGGCGACCATTCGCGCGGAGTCCGGCGAGCGTGTCGATGTGGATTTGGGACCGCGATCTTTCTGGCGGGAGCGCGGCTATCATCTGGCAGTGGGAATTCCGGTGCAGGTGGAAGCATGGCACCGGACTGATATCGACGGGCCGTACTTCGCCGGCGGTATCTGGGGTCCCGGCTTTGTCATCGAGCTGACCGATGACCAAGGCTTTCCGCTGTGGGTGAATGCCGGTGAATATTGGCCGGGCTGGTATCCGACCGAAGCTTACTTCGACGTGTACTTTTTCCGGCCACCGCTCTACATGGTCGGCCCCGGTCCAAGGTGGTACTTCGGGCCATACTATCATCGTGGCCCCTACGTCGCCGGACGGCACTACTATTCCCGCCCCTATTTCGGCAGGCACTATGCGGGACGGCCCTACGGCGGGGGTGGCCCACATGACGGCGGACAGCCCCGTAGTGGAAGGCGCGGGCATTGATTCTTCCCGAACACCATGGACTTATGCAAAGGGACGGGCTTGCGAGCCCGTCCCTTTGTGCAGATGACCAAGGATGGATGAATCCCGAAGGGTCACCATAACTCCTGTTTTCTTTCGGTAACACAAGATTTTGCTTGACAATTCCCGGCAAAGTCGCTATCATGACTTGCATACCATGGGCATTTGGCGAGGCGGTCTGATGGCTGAGTACAGGTTACAGTGGGTCAGGATGACAAAGTGGCTGCTGATTCTGGCGCCGATCTTTATGGGCGGGCTGACCCACGCCCTTGTGACCGAAGACGAGCCGAACAATACGTCACAGACGGCCAACCTGATTGCTTGCGGCGATACCGTGTATTGTGCGGACCTCGCGACAACGGGTGATCTGGACCACTTCCGCTTTCATGCGTGGATGCAGGATTCGATCATAGCCACCACGGTCCCTTGTGACGGCAGTGTGACTAATACGGTTCTGGCCCTGTGTGATGACCGGGATTCCCTGCTGACGGTCAATCAAAATGACGGCCCGGGACTATTTTCGGAAATCCGCTATGTGGCGCCGCGCAGCGCCGACTATGTGCTGCGTGTGCTGCGGCATCCGGCGTATCCCGACTGCACCTACAGTCTGATTCTGCGATGCCCGATCCATCTGCCCGAATCCTATGATTACTGCACGACGCCGCGCGTTATCCCCTCGCTTCCCTATTACGATGAAGGCTGCACGGCGGGAATGACCAGCCAGTGCGGTACAGGAGCGCCCGATGTGTTTTACCGCTTCCACCACCCGGCGACGGGCAACCTGTATGTCACGGTTTGCAGTGACTTCTTCGATGCTCGCGTGCAGATCCTCGGACAGTGCTGTAACGAGTTCATGGATGATGCCGATACAGGCTGTAATCTCGGCGCGGAATTGACCGTCTGGTTTTTGCCGGCCGGAGATTACTATATTCTGGTGGAAGGGACGAGCGCCAATCAGGTCGGATATTTCAGTCTTGATGTCTCCGCGCAGCTTCCCGGCTGCCCCGCTCCCGGACCAGTGGTATTAGGATCCGTCGGTGGCTATCCTTTGCTGGATTGGCCGGAGGTTACCGGACCCAGTTACTTTGTGGTCTGGTATTCCCCGACCGCCAACGGCATCTATGACCACCTTGGCACAACCCCGTTCACCTACTTCGTAGATTCTTCCGGCACCGCAGCGCACACACGCTTCTACAAAGTCACATCCGTGTGCCCGTGGTAAGATGAAAAGTCTGAAACGCTGAGATGAAACAGGCGCGAAAATGCTCGCGCCTGTTTTTTTGTACAGTGTTGTTTCTGCTATTTCAGAAGTGTCATTTTCTTTGTTTGTGCCGCACCATCTGCTTCCAGCCGTAGCACATAACTTCCCGAAGCCATCCCCGCACCGTCCAGCAGCAGGCGATGACTTCCCGCAGGCATTGGCCCATTCCTTAACACCACAACTTCCCGTCCCAAAACATCAAACACCTTCAGCGTCGCGTTCCCCGCTTTAGGCAGATCAAAGCTCACCCACGTCGAGGAATTGAAGGGATTCGGATAATTAGACAAGCTAAAGGTTGAAGGCGGGAGGCTGAAGGAAGCCCCGGCGGAGAGCACAGGATCGCGGCCGGTTTTGACAAGCCACATCGCGTAGTGGTTAGCGGGTAGGTCCACTCCGCCCAGTAGCACAAAACCGCCATCGCTTGTGGCCAGCACATCATTGCACCACTCGTCGCTATCAGTGCCGAAGACCCGGCTCCACAGGCTGTCGCCGTTCGCATCCGTGCGGATCAGCCAGAAGTTGTTGCCGGTTGGACCGTAAGACATCGTGCGTGCACCCAACGCAATGCCGCCGTCTGGCAGTACGGTCACGGCGCTGCATTCGTCAAAGTTGGGTCCGCCAAAGGTGCGGCTCCAGAGGCTGTCGCCCTGCGCATTGGTTTTCAGCAGCCACACATCTTCAATTCCCGCGCCGTAGGAATTCGTGGTCCCGGCAAGCACAAAGCCTCCATCTGAACAGGCCTGCACGTGGGCATACATCTCATTATTCCGGCCACCGTACATATGTTGCCAGAGCGGGAATCCCAGAGAGTCTGTCCGCACCAGCCACATATCATATCCACCCGCAGAAGGATAGTTGTTCATGCCGGAGCAGATGTAGCCTCCGTCCGGTGTCTGGTTTACTGAGTAGAAAACTTGCAGGCCGGGTCCGCCGAATTGCCGACTCCACAAGCTGTCCCCGTTGGCGTCGACTTTCAGGATCATCGCCGCGAATCTGTCCTCATAGGCGCGGTAGCCTGCCAGCAGAAAGCCACCGTCCCGCGTCGCAACAACGGCAGTGCAGTTGTCTGTCCCGAATGCGCCGTACTGCTTCGACCATACCGAATCGCCGTTTGCCGTCACCTTCAGCAAATAGAAACCCTCTGCTTCCGTCGTTCCCGCCAGAAGATAGCCGCCGTCGGCTAATGAACACAGGTATCCCCCGCCACCATAGCGCCCCGCGCCGAATGGGCGCATCCATGCGGTGTCGCCATTGGCCTCGGTCTTCACCAACAGAAAGTCCCAGTTGTTCCCCTGCAGGATGTTCCCTCCCAGCAATAGCCCTCCATCCGCCGTCTGCAAGGCGGAGATGCCCCACGCGTAGCTGTGTTGTCCGTATTGTCGGCTCCATAGGCTGTCCGGCTGGGCAATAGCCATGCCGGACAGACCGCATACCGCCGCCAGCATGACCCATCGCCGGAATATCCATCGCTTTTCCATAGCTACCCTCCCAAGTGAGCTAAGTATGATCTTCGGACTACTTTAAGAGTGTGATTTTGGTCGCCCGTGCCGCACCACCAGCGTCCAGCCGCAGCACATAACTTCCCGAGGCCAGCCCCGTGCCATCCAGCAGCAGGCGATGACTTCCCGCAGGCATCGGCCCATCCCTTAACACCGCAACTTCCCGGCCCAAAACATCAAACACCTTCAGCGAGGCACTCCCTGCTTTAGGCAAATCAAAGCTCACCCATGTCGAGGAATTGAAGGGATTCGGGTAGTTGGAAAGGGTGAAGGATGAAGGCGGGAGGCTGAAGGAAGCCCCGGCGGAGAGCAGCGGGTCCGGACCCGTCTTAAGCAGAAAAGCTGCCTGATGCATGTTCAGCAGCGAGACCGCGCCGAACAGCGCAAAGCCGCCGTCCGTGGTGGCCAGAACATCGTTACACCATTCCGCCCCTGCGGTGCCGAAGACGCGGCTCCACAGACTGTCGCCATCGGCATTCATTCGAATCAGCCAGAACTGGTCGTCCCCGCCATAAGATGCTGTGTGCGCACCGATGACAAAACCCCCGTCGGGAAGTGACCGTACCGAGTGGGTTTCGTCGTCGGAAGTGCCTCCGAAGGACTTACTCCACAGACTGTCGCCCTGGGCATTGGTCTTCAGCAGCCAGATATCCTCGCCGCCCGCGCCGTAAGACGTGGTCGTTGCCGCCACAATGTAGCCGCCATCCGGGCACAACTGCACATGAGCGAAGATGTCGTTTCCCAAGCCGCCGTAAATCCGCTGCCAGATGGTATTGCCCATCGAGTCGGTTTTCATCAGCCAGACATCGTAGCCGCCTGCTGACGAGTCATTGGTTTGCCCCGAGAGGATGTATCCACCGTCCGGTGTCTGGCGCACCGCGTGAAAAGCTTCCACATGCTCGGAGTCGAAAATGCGGCTCCACAGGCTGTCGCCATTGGCGTCGGTCTTCAAAATCATGCCTTCGAGAACGGTGAGACCGGTCTG
The DNA here is from genome assembly GCA_036504735.1 of bacterium. NCBI lineage: Bacteria > bacterium. The sequence continues at coordinate 363,457 of DASXUQ010000009.1, read as the reverse complement.
CCGGTATCCGGCCAGCAGGAAGCCACCATCAACAGTCGGCTCAATCGCCGTGCAATTGTCGGTCATCTGCCTGCCGTATTCGTGTGACCACAGGGAGTCCCCGCCAGCACTGATCTTCAGCAGGTACATGTCCTTGGTCCAGACCGTGCCTGCCAGAACGTAACCGCCATCTCGCGCAGGTGCCAGATACCCACCGCCGTCATATCTCCCCATCCCAAAGGACCGCTCCCAGACCGTACCACCATTGGCAGCAGTCTTCTGCAGATAGAAATTCCAGTCGTTCCCTTGCTCGATGCTGCCCGTCAGCAGATAACCGCCATCTGCCGTCTGCAAAGCGGAGATACCCCACGCTTCGCCATACTGGCCGTACATCCGGCTCCATAAACTGTCCGGCTGGGCAAAGGCGGATGCACCCAAACAAGACAAAGCCATCCACAACAAAAAGCCCTGCCACACACAAGGTGGCAAGGCTAATCCAGTCATAGTCTGCTGCCGATCCATAGCTACCCTCCCGAGGAAGCTTGCTTCTCAGCCGTGGTTGTTATGGATCAATATACGCCGACTTTCGGGAAAGTCAAGAGATAATTGGAGATGTGAAATAGGAAAGAGGAAAGAAAACCGCTGCTCCCTTTTCCTATTTCAAATTTCCTATTTCCTGTTTTCGGTCGTTATCCCGAGTACCGGTGCTCGCGGATAAAGCGGTCGATTTCGCCCGGCTCGAAGAGAATGGCTTTGCGGGACAGGCGGATGCACTTGAGCTTGCCTTCCTTGACCCAGCGCATAATGGTGGTACGGTGGACACGGCCCAGGCGGAAAGCGGCTTCGGTGAGCGTGATGAGGCGCCCCGGCTGTTCTTCCTCGGGTTTCACGGCGCCGTCCACTTTTTTGGAGCGCACCGCAGGTTCTTTGATACGGCTCGTGCGTTCCGCTTTCGGTCGCTCGGCATCCGTTCCGGGAGTTGCAGTCTCGGTGATAAGGGTCATGGGGCCACCTCAATTCGCTTCAGCCAATCGGCAAATAGTGCGGGGTTGTGAACAGTCTTGCTGCCATCGCTGCGCAGCGCGGCCACAAACTGCTGGTAATTCTGATAGGTTTTACTGCCGGCATTCAAGGAGCGCATCTTACGTTCGGCAAGATTTAACAGGCTATCGCTCCGGACTTCCCAGAGCTTCAAAGTATCGGCAAAGGCCGGTTCATGGCAGGCCACGCAGGCGTCCGGATTGCGCCGCGTCACCTTGGCATCCTGCAACGCATGGCAGTCGGTGCAGCCGACAGACGCCGCCGACATCGTGGAGGGCTGGGTGCCCACCGGATTGGGCAACTTACCCGAATAGACTCCGGTCTGCAGATCATGGCAGGGCAGACACCCCTGCTTGGCTGCGCGGCTATGATGACAATTGTTGCACTGCTCCAGAGTCAGCTTAAGCTTGCCATGGTCCGGTTCAGTGGTCTTGTGGCAGGTTTCGCAGCCGATCCCCTGCTTGAAGTGTGTCGCATGCCGCACCAGCAGACCGTTCCACGATGGCGCAATGTTCAACGCCGCGGGGTGGCAGCTCGCGCAATTCTGGGTTCCGGCTCCCCCTTCGCTGCGGCCACTGATCTGATTGGCAATGGCGGCAATCAAATCCGGATTGTGCACCGGATCGCCCGCCGCGTAAATATCCAGATCCTGCAGCACCTGAGACCGCTTGGGCTCGGGCAGACGCTCGGCGTCCTTGCGCAGGCCCTGCACCTTCTGGGCCAGCGGACCTTTCCACATCGGCCAGAGGGAATTGTAATTCTCGGTATGGCAGGGAGAACACTGCGGACCGCGGAACTTGGGCTTCTCGGTCTTTGTGCCATCCTGATGAATCGGCTCCACGTGGCAGGCATTGCAGGACATTCCCAGCTTTGCCATCACCGACGGCGAGCGCGGCAGATTCGGCAACATGCCGTTCCACACCGCGACAATCGGGCTGTCCTTGCCGCCGTGGCAGGTCGCGCACTGCTCCTGCGGATTCTTCTCTGTAATCGCCTCGGTGCCATGCCGGATCTGCAAATGGCAGTTCTGGCAGTCGACCTTGTGCTGGGTCACGTGCATCTCATGCACAAACACTTCGTCATTGTACTTCTGAACATGCTCGAGCTTGGCGTGGCAACTGTTGCAGCGTTCCGGCGGCACATAGCCATCACCGGAGGTCAAGGTCGAATGGCAGCTCAGACAGTCCACACCGCGCGAGAGCACCGACGCATGATCGAAGGACGTATCCGCCGCCGCCTGTCCCGTGGGCGGCTTGTGGCAGTGGGTGCAGCGCGCCAGATCGGTAGCCTTGCCGGAGGAATCCGGCTTCATGTGACAGAGGAAACAGGTGCTCTCGGTCACCGTAATATGCTGGCCCTGCACGATTTGGCCGTGGCAGGAGGTACAGCGCAAATGGCGGTCACGGCGAGGCTGGGTCAAGTGCGGCGTATGGTCAAAGGTCACGCCCTTGAAGTTCACCTGGCCTTTTAAGAGCCGGGTTTCATGGCAGCCGCCCCGCAGACAGGATGCATCCTCGATTTCCGCCCACGGTTTCGAACGCTTGTAAACGCCGGTCATGTAGTCCACCACCATCGAGAGCGCCATGAACTTGGCACGCACGGTGCCGCCGACGCCCGGCGGGATGTGGCACTTGATGCAGGGCGTATCGGCATGGGCCGAGAGCCGCCAACTGTCGAAGTAGGGCTTCATGAAGTGGCACGAGACGCAGAAGCCCGGCTGAGAGGTGGCTTCCACCAGCACAGTGAGAGCCACGATGGTCACAATCACCGCCGCCCCCGCGAGGAGCGCGATCCGCCGCCCACCCAGTGCAAAGAACCGCCGCCAACCCTGTCCAATCAGCCAGAAGGGAAGCTTCACCACTTCCCAGGCGGCTGCGAAAAATTCACGGAAGACCCACACGCTCGTTTCTCCAGTTTTCGACCGTACATTGCTTCACACTCGTGCCCCGAAAGCCGATTAGGTGGGCGGATTCCTACCCGCCGGCTAATCACAGAATCATGCTGCCAATGATAAAGAACAGCAGCGTGATTCCGAGGGCGAAGGCTATCCAGCCATAGATCACCAGCATTTTCCGTGTCCAGTAACCCATGGGAGGAATGACCTGTTCTTCAATGGAACCTGCCTTTTCCAGTTCCACCATCTGACGCTGCCGCTCATGGGCGATCTCTTCGGTGGACTCGCGTCCGGTGAAGATCACATCGTCCATCGGGAATTTGTCGGGGCGAAGGTGGCCATTGAAGAAGTGTACGGTGAAAATGAAAGCCGTTGCCAGTAGAGCTTCTTCGCTGTGAACGACGTGCGCTAAATTGATCAGCCAACCGGGCAGTGCACGAGTAAAGTACTCGGGGAACCAAAGCACCAGGCCCGAAGAGCCAATTACAACCACGCCCCAGAACACAGCAAAGTAATCAAATTTTTCCCAATAAGTCCAGCGTCCAAAGTGCGGTCGCGTACGATTAAACAGAAACCAGCGGAAATGCGCGATCATGTCCTTAAGGTCCTGTAAACGCGGCACCAACGAATTCTCGCCGATAAACAGGCCCTTTTGCCGCCGAACCAGAGCCAGATACGCAAGTGTCAGCACATGCAGCAGGAACACCGTAATCATCACCGCGGCGCTGATCCGGTGCAGCATGGCCATGGTGCGGAGGCCCATGATATGCGCGGCAATCCAGTAGGCAATCTGGCTGTGCGAGAACTTGAGCGGCAGGCCCGTCATCGCCTGAATCAGGAAGGTCGAGAACAGGAAGATATGCAGCACGCGCTGCCACGGGGTAAAGCGGCGCACCCATTTGCGGGCGGACTCGGGCGAGCGTGTGCGCGGATGCCGCTTCTTTTCGATGCCCGAACGGACAAACCACAGAATAGTGTGAATGCCGAAGAAGCCGAACACAAAGAACAGCAGCGCGTTCATGGCCCGTTCCACCACCGACACGCGCTTCTCACCTGAGAGCGCGCCCACTTCGCCGCCGTGCGGATCGTAGTGGGAGAGGAAACCGACGAACTTCTCGTTGGCGTCCTTGTGGCAGCGGGCGCAGGTCTTGACGATGTTCTGCTGACTGACCCGCGACTGCGGATCCTTGGGCGAGCGAATATCGTGATTGCCGTGGCAGTTGATACAGGTGGCAAAGTCCTCGCCCTGATAGCCCAGGCTGTACACCTGTCCGTGGTAGGTCTTCTTGTAAGACTTGACCACGTCCGGGTTGAGCTGGAATTTGAGCGCGATTTCCCGGTTGCCGTGGCAGCGGCTGCAAAGGTCAATCACCTCGCGGGGCCGCATCGACTCGGAAACCTTCTGAATGTCGCGTTCGCCGTGACACGTGACACAGGTGGGCGCTTCGTTATGGCCCTTGGCCCGCGCCGCCGCGTGCTGCGACTGGTCGTATTCCTTGGTTTCCTTTACATGGCAGTTCTGGCACTGCATCCGCAGCGACGCCTCGCGGGTGCCGCCGTTCTTGCGCCAGTGATACACGTGGCATTGAGTACAATTCGCCTGCCCGCCGCTGGCGTTCAGGGTCATGACCTTGCCGTGGGCAAGCGTCTCTTTGGCGTGGCGCTCGTCGGCATGGCAGCCGTTGCAACTGCCGGGAATCGTCTGCCGCGTGACGCCGTCGGGCGTGCGCGTCATCTGCGTCTCGTGTCCCGTGTGGCAGGCCACGCAGGTCATGAGCTTGGGATCGGCGCCATCCTTGCGGTGCAACGTTTCTACATAGCCGCTGTGGCATTGGGCGCAGAGGTTGTCCAGCCGTTCGACCGAGGTCGGGGCGGCGGGATTCTTCGGCGACAAAATATCGTGGTTGCCGTGGCAATTGATACAGGTCGGAGCCAGAGTGTCGCCGGACGAAACCTGTGCGTAGTGCTTGCTGGCCAGGTAGTCCTTGGATTCCTGCGTGTGACAGCGCATGCACTCTTTGACCAGCGTCATCCGCCAGTCGGACGCCGTCATCTCCCCGCGCCGCGACTTGAAATGCGGTTCGTGGCAGGAGGTGCAGCTTAACGGACGTTCGTCGCCCTTGCCCTTTTCTCCGTGGACACTGGCCTCCAGCGCCTTGAGTTCGGCGCGGTGGCACAGGCCGCAGACGTGGCGGGTGTCGGCATGGCGGCTGATCTTGTGCGTGCCGTGGCAGTCACTGCAGGCCGGAATCGAGCGGTAGCCCATGTCATTCAGCTTCTTGAAGAAGCCGGCCATGAACTGCTTGAGCTGCGATTCGTGGCACTGACCGCAGTTGACCGTCTTCACCGCGCCGTGGGGGAACTCGGTCGTTCCCTGCAGGCTCTGGTGACAGTCGGTGCACTTGAGGCCCTCGTGCGGAGAGCCTTTCAGGCTGTCAGGCGTCACGGTCAGCGAGACCGTGCCCGTCATGCGCTCAACTTTGAGCGACGGGTCGGAATGGCAGTCCATGCACGGCTCGCTTTGCTGGGCAAAGACGGCCGCGGCCAGGGACAGCCAGAGGACAAGGAGGGCGGATCGGAAAGCCATGTACTTAGAGAGTCTCTTCCTGCGTTGCGGCAGTCGCGTCGTGGGCATCTTCGTCGGGAGTCTGCCCGTTATTCTTCACCAGTGTGCGGTACCAGCGTCCGTGACGATGGCGCACGTGTTCGAGATTCATTTTGCCCGTGAGCCAGGTCCAGCTCATGGGATATTCTTCCGGGTGGGCGATGGTAAAGAAGAAGTGCCAGACGACAATCGCCAGCGTCGCCAGCCACGCCTCGTAAAGGTGTACCGTCTGGCTGACCGCGACCGCCCACTTGGGCAGCATCGGCGAAAGCTGCGCGGGGAACCAGAGCACAAAGCCCGTGGCAATCATCACAATCGTTCCCCAGATCAGCGCCCAGTATTCGGCCTTCTGCGAATAGTCATAACGGCCATATTCCGGCGGCTTCTGACCGAGCTGCAGATGGTACTTCATAGTGCTGGTCATGTCGGTGATGTCGGCGGGCTCGGGAAGCATGGCCTTCCATTCTTCGCGTCCACGCTTGGTCATGAACAGATAGATGATATGGTAGACCGAGCAGGCGATCAGGATCACCGCCATGATGCGGTGCGTGATCCGCCGCACGGGCTCGGACAGGCCGATGGCGGCCAGCCACTTCACCCACCAGGCATTGGGGAACTTCAGCGCAAAACCGGTCACCGAAAGCATGGTGAAGGACACCGTCAGCGCCATATGCTGGATAAGCTGATGGGTGTCGAATCGCGTAATCTTCTTGCCGAGGTGCTGCTTCTTCTTGGCCAGCAGCATATGGAAGTTCAGAATGATGAAATTGTGCAGCAGCATGCCGCCGATGACGAGGGCAATCAGCACCCAGTACATGCGCGACACCCAATAGGTCGCACCGCCCGCCATGGGCTGCAACGCGCGATGCGTGTAGGATTGGGCGAACTTGACGTCGGCCTGTTTGTGGCACTTGGCGCAGGTTTCGACCACGTGGGCGGAGTTGATGGTCGAGAGCGAGTCGCGCTCGGTGCGCACATTGTGGGCGCCGTGGCAATCGGGGCAGCTTGGCGTGCGGCTGCTGCGGGCCAGCGTGGCCAGACCGTGGTACGAGTCGCGGTAGGTCTCGACCACATCGGGAGCCAGACCGTACTTGCGAATCATCACCGGGTTGTCGTGGCACTTGCCGCACGTTTCGCGCGCGACCTGCGCATGGCTGACCTTGCTCTTGGGATCCTTGGGCGAGAGCATGATGTGCTCCCCGTGGCAGCCCGTGCAGTTCGGCGCGTCCGTTACACCCGCCTTGAGGGCGCGGTAGTGGATGGAGGCCTGATACGCCTGGTCTTCCTGCGGATGGCAGCGGCCGCAGGTTTTGTCCAGATTCAGCGGAGCAATCGTGGACGCCGGATCACTGGCAGGACGAATCGCGTGACCGCCGTGGCAGTCGATACACACGGGAACGCGGGTGTCGCCTTTGGCCAGCAGCTTGCCGTGGGTGCTTTCCTGATAGTTTTCGAAAGAGCGCGGCAGCCGCACATCGGGATCGGTGGTGATGCCGATTTTGCTGTGACACTTGGCGCAGGTTTCCGGCTGCTTGGTACGGTACATCGGGGAAAGCGGATCGGACACGCGGCGGATGTTATGCCCGCCGTGGCAGCTTTCGCAGCGCGGGGCGCGGGGGCTGCCGCTCTTCAGGGCATAGGCATGCAGGCTCTGATTGTAGCGGGCAACGGATTCGGCATGGCACTGACCGCAGGTGGCTTCAGCCGAGGATTCATTGGTCACGCGCAGCGTGGTATCGGAGGGCGCGCGGCTGCGGTGTTCGCCGTGGCACTGGAAGCAATGGGAATTGGCGCGGCCACCGTTGATGTCGGCATGCACCGACTGCTTGAACTCCTGCTCGACGCCGGGATGGCATTTCAAACAGGCGGCTTCAAGCTGCGGCCCCAGATTGGCTTCATTGGCAATGGTGTGGGTGCCGTGGCAGGTGGTGCAACTCGGGTTGGTGGTCCCGTCGGTCTTGGGATGACTGCCGTGAACGCCGACGTCATAACTGGCATACTGGGCGGTGCGTCCCCGGATCGGCGCGTGCTGCTTGTTATGGCAATCGGCGCAGGTCTGATTGATGCGGCCCGCCGATACCGGCGAATTGGGATTGGACGGACTCAGAATCTTGTGCGAACCGTGGCAGCCGGCGCATTTGATCTGCGACTCGTGCGCGCCGTGAGCGACCTGCGAAGCGGGCTCCTGATGGCAGCTTGCGCAGTTCACCGGCTTCAGGTGTTCCGGGTGCGGGAAGTCCGCGACTTTCAGATCGGCATGGCACTGCACGCAACTTAGGGACGCGTGGCGCGAGCCGGCGAGAGTGTCGGGAGTAACCGCCAGGGACTGCACCGCACCGTTGGCCAGCGTGCGAGTCATGGAGGAGTCGCTGTGGCACTGCATGCAGACGTCGTTGGGGTTGCTGGCCGCCAGCGCCGTGAGGGCTCCGCACAGGAAAAGCAGCGCGAGAAGGGGAATCCGTCGAGACATGGGCGTTTTATTCGTTAATGAGTCGGGAGAGCCGGAGGAAAACGATAAACCAAAAATTAGAAACTAAAAAGAAAGAACGAAGCGGTTGGGCCTTCTTTTCGCTTTTACTTTTTCATTTTTAGTTTTTCATTTTCCCCACAGCGTCCTGAACGGGTCCTGAGAATTAATGCTTGCCCTTAACCCGCGCTCCCGGGACCTTGGCCGGATAGGCGACTTCGGCGCCGTGGCACTCGGTACACTTGGGCGGCTCGGCAAAGGCCCGCTTTACGTGGCAGATTTCGCAGCCGATTTCCTTGTGGTTCTCGTCCAGCGAAACGCCCGTAGCGGCATGGTTGAACTTGCCTTCGGCAAAGTTGTTGTGGCAGCCGTTGCAGTCGGCTTTCGGCTTGGTAAAGTGGTACGGATCGCCGTGGCAGGACTTGCACTGCAGTTTCGAGTGCTGCTTGCCAAGCTGGAATCCGGTGCGGTCATGGTTGAAGGCCACCGCTTCACTCTGCTGATGGCACTGGCCGCAGCTCATCTCGGCATGGCAGGCATTGCACGTGGCGTGCAGAGCCTGTTCGCTCTTGCTGACCTGCGCCGTGGTGCCCTGCTTGCTGTGGCAGCTTCCGCAGCCTTCGGCGTGATGGCAGGCGGCGCAGTCGATCCCGTACTTTTCGGTGTGGTTCTTGTGATGCAGCGTCACCACCGTGCCGCCGTTATAGGAAGACTGCCAGACTTTCTTGTCCGGCTGCTGCATATCTTTCAGATTGCCGGGCATGTGCGTCTCGTGAGGGGCTCCGGCGACATTGGCCGCCGTCAGCGGTCCGGGCATGCCCTTCTTGATGTGACAATTCTCGCAGTTGGTCTCGCCGCTCCACTGCTCGTGGCACTTCATGCACTGGCGGTGGTAGGCGCCCTTCAGCCCCGGCTGCCGCATATCTTCGGACGCGGTCAGGCTGTGGCACTGCTTGCAGGCCTCGATCCGCCCGCCTTCGCCGAAGTGATGGCAGTCGGCGCATTCGCCGCCCATCGCCGACATCTGGGCATGGGTGCGGTGATTGAAGGCCACCGGTTCGTACTCGTTTTCCAGTTCATACAGGAGCACGGTTTCCGGCGCGTGAATAATGTCCTGCGACGTGGCGCGGGGCCGCGGGCAGAGCGTCAGACAGGGATTAGTCTGATCCGGGTTCTTGCAGGTATGGCAGGCCGCGCAATCCGCCGGCGTATTCCGCTTCTTCTGAAACGTCTGCGGCGCGGCGAAACTCAATGAGCAAAAGGCCAAAAGACCAAAAAACCAAGCGCAAACGCTGAGACGCTGAAATGCTGAAACGCTGAAAGAAAACTGTCTTCTTTCTAATTTCTCATTTCTAATTTCTAATTTCGTATTCATGCCCGCGCTCCCTTCTTCGGTTTGCTTAAGGCTTTCCAGAGAAGGGCAAACAGCAGCAGACCGGTCATGCCAACGATATACTCCGCGGCCTGAGTGACGAGAGCGAAATCCTGCATCGAATTCATGGGTGTGTCCTCACGCGCTTAGTGTTCGTCGCCGGCATAGTCAGGATGCTGAAGGAGGATGGGCATGCGGTTGACCATCCAGCGGAAAATCAAAACGCCAATCGTGATAATCATCACGCTGACCCAGATTTCCGTCCAGCGCGGGACGTAACGCTCGGTGGATGTGTAGTTGAAGGCGATCAGGCCGACGTTGAAGCGGTTCAGGATCAGCCCGATCACCGACCAGACGGCGGCGATGCGGATGGCCAGCACGTTGTCCTTGCGGTATCCCCAAAGGTATACCAGACACGGCAGACCGATAAATCCGACCACTTCCACGAGCCACCATGCGCCCCAGCCGGTGGTTAAAAGTTCCCAGCGGTTGTCGTGCGCCACACCCAGCCAGCGCAGAAGGAAGTTCATGTACATGACCACCGCGCCGGCCTTGCCGAGGCCGATGGTCAGCTTGTCGAATTCACCATGCGGATGATGCTTGGTCTGCTCCTTGAAGTAGGAGTGCGACAGCGACGATTCGAAAATGATCATGCCGATGCCGCCGCCGATGGCACTGCAGATAAAGTACACCGGCAGATACATCGTGTACCACAGCGGATGCAGTTTTCCCGGAGCGATGAGAAAGAGCGCGCCAAGTGAAGATTGGTGCAACGTCGAGAGCACGACTGCCGTAACCGTGGCTCCGGCGGTGAGACCCACGGCCCATTGCCGCAGTCTCTTGTAGCCCAGCCATTCGAAGACTGGCGGCAGCATTTCCACCGCCTGGCACATCAGATAGAGCGCCACACACCAGCCCACTTCGAACAGGACCGACGTCGTGCCCAAAGACACCATCATCGGATAGGGCAGACGCCACGGACGGCCCAGGTCGAACAGCAGTCCCACCACCACCAGCGCGTAGCCCAAAAATCCGGTAAGGATCGCGGGCCGCACCAACGGCTTGTATTCCTTCATGCCGAACAGGTGCACCGCGCCGCCGGTCAGAAAACCGCCCGCGGCCAGCGCCACGCCGCACAGCACGTCAAAAGCAATCCACACTCCCCACGGGTTGGCGTCGGAAAGATTCGACACTGCGCCCATCCCCTGCGTGAAGCGGATAAAGGTGATGGGCAGTCCCACCGCCAGAATCACCGCCGCAACCGCGTTGCCCGGAGTCACCAGGCTGCGCACATACTCGCGCGGCGTCATACCCAAAAAGATCTTTTCCCGCACCCAGTCACTGCCGGCGGGGCGTCCGATAGAAGGAGCCGCCATTACTTCTCCTCCTGATCATGGGTTTCGTGGCCCTTTTCCTTTTCCTGCTTTTCCAGTTCGTCGCGGCGCTTGGTGAACATATACAGCCCGCCCCACAGGGCTGGCCAGATCGCCATCACCAGCGGTGCCGCGGACAGATAGTTGCGCGGATATTCGGGAAGCCCCACGTCGCCCAGATGCTCCGGCAGGCCGATCTTTTCGAACGGCGCACCCGACAGGAACATCCAGCTTGTGCCACCCACTTCATGCTCGCCGTAAAGATGCCGTTCATAGCGCACCGGATCGGCCTGAATTTTTTCGTAAGCCAGTTTGATCAGATCGCTGCGCTTGCCGAAGGTCATCACTTCCTTGGGACAGGCTTCCACACAGGCCGGCTTGCGTCCGAGGCTGGTGCGGGTGGCATAGCACATCGTGCACTTGCGCACCTTGGGCGAGGTCGGATTATGATATTCATACGCCGGAATATCGAACGGGCAGGCCACCATGCAGTAACGGCAGCCGACGCAGACACTGGCGTCGTACACCACCGGACCTTCTTTGGTCTTGCGCAGGGCCTTGACAAAACAGGCCGAGGAGCAGGCCGGCTCATCGCAGTGCATACACTGCTTCTTGACGTAAATCGGATGCTTGTCCGCCCCGTGTGGATTCGGGTAACGGTTGACGACCGTGAACTGATTCTCGTGGGTGCGGCGCAGATGGTCGAAGACGGACTCGTCTTCCGGCGGTGTGTCAATGGGCGGGTTCCCATTTTCCTTGGCGCAGGCGATTTCACAGCGGCGGCAGTTCAGGCCAATGCACAGAGTCGTATCGGTCAGGACGCCGAAACGGTCCGGATTGGCCTCAACATGAACGTTTGCCTCTGCCGTGAGTGGCTTGGCCACAATCCCGGCGGCGGCAGCCGCGGCGGCCACTCCGGCCGTCTTAAGGAATTGTCGTCGTGATGGATCCATAGGGGGACGTGCGGTTTAGCAATGTGCGGAAACTCTTCCGCGGGGTAGTTGTGAAAACTTTCGCCAATCCGCACTTGTGTATCTGCGTGTCAAGAATTGACCTTCGGCGCGGATTGCGTAATTTCTACGCCCGCGTCGGTTGATGTTTCCGGTCGTCGCCAAAGAATCACTACGGCGTTCAGAGCGCCGGCCGGTCACAACCCCGCCACGAGCGTGGACAGTGGTTGTTCGAAAAATTCGTCTCATCCAATCCGCCGAACTCAGCGGATCAGAAGCATCTTCTTGGTTTCGGTGAAGCTGCCGGCTTCAAGCCGGTAAAAATAGATTCCCGCGGCGGCATTCTTTCCGTCCCACATCAGTGTGTAGGTTCCGGCGGGCCGGCTGCCGTCCAACAGGGTGCTTACCCGTTCACCCAATTCATTGTACACCTGCAGCCGCACATGCACTTGAGCTGCCAGGCTGAACTGAATCCGCGTTGAAGGATTAAACGGATTCGGGTAATTCTGGAGAAGCGCGAAGCGTTCAGGAACCGCCCGGGGCGCAGCGTCTGTGCCCAGAATTCCATCCGCTTTGATGATCGCGTCATTGAACAACGCCATCACATACGTGTGGTTGTGCGCGCCGCCGCTCTCGTCCGACTGCGCAAACTGGAGATTGCGCTGCGCTTCGTCGAGGTCCCGCAGCCGGAGGCTGTCTGTGCTGCCTTGCAGCGCGCTGTCGGCTTGGGCCACACGCTGGCCGGCGCTCGCCGCGAGCTGCTCAAATTCCCCGCGCCACGCATCCACGGTGGCTTGGGCCGAATCGGCGCTCATTCCGGCATGACAAACAGTGCAGGAAGCGCTCACCGAGCCGTCTGACTCCGGCGTGAACACGGACCAGCGATGGCCTTCGTACGTCTTGGAGTGCGTACCATCGGTATCGCCGCGGTGCATGTGGCAATCCGTACAGTGCGTTCCCGGCATCGTCACCAGATCGGGAACTCCGATTCCCCCGGTTCCCTGCTCGATATTGTAGCTTAAGTGGTCCGTGCCCGCAAAGCGCAAATTTCCGTGGCACTGTCCGCACTGTTGATCTCTACTCGGCAAATAATCGTAACGGCGTAAGGCGGAATTGTAAATCGCGATGGAATCCGGCTGGTGCGGATCGTGGCAGGAATTGCAGGCCACGTCCGGCCAGTGCGCCGTATCCGCCACGGTGGTGTTCGCGGTAAACCGTCCGTTCACCGTTGTAAAGAACCGGTTGAGCACCTGCACTTCCGTGATTCCGCCGTCCAGCTTCACCGCCGTCGGTGCGTGACACTGGATACAATCTTCCGGATCCGGGCCGCTGATGACTTCCGCCGGAGTCCGGCCTGCCCAATCGGACGCCAACTCCGAGGCAACGTCGGTCTGGCCGCGATGACCGTGGGTGCTCTGCTGCCAGGCTGAGAACAATTGATGGTCCGTATCCGCAAAGCGCAGCCCGCCATGGCACTGCCCGCACTGCTCCGACACATTGCGTACCGAATCATACTGCGCGGTGGTCGAATTAAACAGTGCCAGAGTAGGCATTTGACCCGGATGCGACGTGGGCATACGGTGGCAGCTCACACACGTGACATCGGGCCAGGTGTCTGTATGCAGCGAACGGGTGGAATCGGTGTAGACACCGCCACTCGTGGAAAAGAAATAGCCCATCGCCTGCGATTCCGTCATGCCCCCGCCGATAGTCACGGCGCGCGGAGCGTGACAGGCAATGCAGTTTTCCGCCTGCGATCCGATGATCACGGAATCCGGCGGCTGCCCTGCCCAGTTGGCTGCCAGTTCCCCGGCAACATGCTCTTGCGTGTGCGCGTGCGGATTAGTGGGCCACATCATCTGCCCATAATGCGTGTGACACGGCAGGCAATCCGAGACAGGCTGCCCGTAGGAAAGGTGGTGCAGCCCTGTGACAAAGAGCAGACTCATCGCCAACCGGAAGAAGACCGATAGCCTTCCCATGATGACTCCTTCGGGTCGTGCTTCGCTCACGGCTCGGTTTTTAGAGAATCCTTTCACATGGGAGGGCGCAACGCGGGCGGGCGCGGTCCGAAAACCCCTACGGGTTACTCACCGCCGCACCACCGAACGGCTGTCCGGCCATGCTCTTCTGATGCAAAGGATCTTCAAATAAGATCATCTCTATGTCAAGCAATAAGGCGGATATTCCCACCAACCTCTGTCGAAAGTCCGCTTTTCCTATTTCTAAGTCTTCTTCTTTAAAAACGGGGGGCCGGGGCGGATCTTAGAAAGATCCGCCCCAACGCTCCACCCCTAAAGAGCGGCAACTGCTCAGTCAGCACACAGCGCCGTCCGGCAACCCGGATGCTTACTTCTTCTCGCCAGCGCCCGCCGCCTTCTTACCGTGGGCGATCTTCGGGAACATGGTGGTGTAATCGAAGCCCTTGAAGGTCGGCGATTCCTGATTGTGGCAGGTCTTGCAAACTTCTTCGGTCGGAACGATCAAACCATTGGCAATGGCCTGCTCGTGATTCTTCATCACGCCCATGGCCTTATAATCCGAACCGGGGCCGTGGCAGGCTTCGCAACCGACCGAACCCAGATCTTCGGCACCCTGCTTGTCCTTAACCTTGTCAAAACCCGTGGCTTTGCCGTAACCGGTGGTGTGGCACTTGAGGCACTTGGGATTGGTGGTCTCGCCCTTGGCCGAATCCAGCGCCGCCATGGCGTGCGCATGCTTCGTGCTCATCCACTTGTCGTAAATCTTTGCCTGAGCTTCGGTGTTATGGCACATCTTGCAGGTCTTGCTGCCGACATACGCGTGCTCTTTTTTGGTGTCCGAGGCGGCCTTGGGGGCATCCTCGGCCAGGGCCAGGGCGGCACCCAGAACCAGAACCATCATCACCGCCGCGAAGGTGATGATTTTCGCAAAACGACCGTACATGAATCCTCCTTGAGAAGTTGGGGTATCGTCAAATCGGCTGCGGTCCGCGCCCCGAGGGCTATGAGACCGCCTGACTGTTCAAACCTTCGAGCATAAGGTCAAGCTGCCGCGCAAACAGGTGCGCCGTCTTGCGGGACAGTCCGGTCAACCGGATCTCTTTCTGTCCTGCCTGCGGCCACTCCACATACAGCACGCGGTGTGAAATGTAGAAACACAATACCAGTCCTAAAGAGCAGATCAGGAAACCTGCCCACAAAATCCAGGCGCCATACGTCTTCTTGACTTCGAAAATGGTCGCCAGTTCTGCCGAGGCCTGCTCCCCGCTCAAACGGGTGACCCGGTAGCTGAAGTGTCCCGGTCCGGACTGCATGGGCGGGAATTTCAAAAACACCCACTGCGTCTTTTCGTAACTGTGCGGGCCCTTAAAAGACAGTTGCACCGCGGGATTGACAAATTCCGCGTCCTCGCTGAACGGCCCATTCTGTCCCAGCTTGAAATGCGGCAGCAGTTGGCCGGCGGTGACTTTCAGAGTGTCGCCGGGAAGGGCCGTTTCCACGCCGGGTTTCAAGAGCAGGCTGTCGGTGATCCCCTTGGCGCTGTCCGTCAGGGAAATCATCGCGCCGGCATAGGTTGCAGTCGCGCGCGGATTATCCGGATCGTAGGAACTCTGGTAGAAGCGGTAGCCGCTGCGCCGCAGCGGAGCGTTCACCGCAATTTCCCGCTTTTCCATTTCGCGGCCATTTTCCAGGATCGTCACATAACTGGCGAACTTGCGGATGTTGCCGCGATCCATATTGTTGTTGAACTGATTGCGGATATACTGCGGCTCGTTGGAAGACAAGGTCTTCTTGCCCGTCTCATCCTGCTCTTCGACCAGCCACGTTCCACCCGCCTCCAGCTTGACCAGCCGGCCCACATAACGGTTGTCCACCAGTACCATCTGCCCCGGCTGGAGCGGCCAGTACTGAATGCGGAAACTGTCGATCCGCACGGCAAAGGGCAGACCGGGCACATCCTGAGCGTCAATCGTATCGGCGGCATAACCGCCCGCGCGGGTGGTCATCCCGCCGAAGGAGCCGATCAATGCGCCGACGCCGATGAGCAGCATGCCGATGTGCGTCAGCAGCGGACCCCACATGCCGACCCGGCCACGCTCGCCCACCCACAACTTGTCCGATTTCAGCCGCCAGTCCCAGCCGCCGCCGAGATGCTTTTCCAGATCTTCACGCGGAGCGGTCACAACGCGCTGCACACCGTAGCGGATATTCCGCAGCCAGCCGGCATCCTCCGGCGGCTTGCGATGCCACAGCCGCCAGATAACCGGGGTGCGTTCAAGCACACAGGCCAGCAGAGACAGGCACAGCAAACCGAGCAACAGCCTATACCACCAGGAACGGAAGGGATCCGTCATCTGGAACAGATCTACCACCGCGCGTCCCGTTCCCTGTACCGTCGCCTGTCCGGCTTCATTCTTGGGCAGAAGTTCACCGACAAACAGCGAGACCAGCGAGAGCACGCCCAGCAGCACCAGAATCCAGATCGCAAATTTCATCGTTGCCAGAAGATCCCACAGGCTCAGCTTCTTCTTCGCCGCTGGCTTACTTTCCGGCTCCAGAGTTTCCTGTTCCGTCAGGTAACTCTGATAATTCAGATCGTCCATATACTCAAGGTTAGTTCATCAAGATTAAGAGACCGAAGGATCCGATCACTTGTCGGTGGGGATTGTCCAAAACCCATCCGCCAGCGATGCGGTTGCCGGCTGCGCCTGCGCGGGCGCAGCGGCTAGTTCGATACGTTGTTCACTGGCCGCGTTAAGTCCATACGAGTGCAGGCCGCCGAAGAAGTAGTTGCCGAAGAACGAGAGCATCATCATGGCAAAGCCGACCAGGGACAGCAGGGCGGTTCTCGATCCCGACCAGCCGCGCTGGTAGCGGGCATGGAGGAAGGCGCTGTAAAACAGCCAGATAATCAGTGCGCCGACTTCCTTGGGATCCCAGCTCCAGAAGGCGCCCCACGCTTGCTCGGCCCAGATGGCCCCGGCAAACAACGCGCCCAATGTGTACAAGGGATAGCCAAGGGTCACGGCGCGGTAGTTGATCTCATCGAGCAGTTTGCCCTCAAGATGCAACTTGGCAGGCACCTTGCCAAAGCCCAGCAGGGCATGAACAACAAACAGGGCAATGGCTGAACAGATCAGGGTCACACCGAAGAATTCGAAGATCTTCAGCGGGCTGTCGGTCGTCAAGGCAATCCTGTCACTGCGGATCAGGAAACCGGTAACCAGTGCGCCGATAAACAGCGCCAGGAAACCGACCGCCGCCCAGTACCGTTGTTCCGGTCCCGGTTCACCCTTGGCCAGGCGCGCCCAGACAAATCCCGCCAATGGCAGATACATACCGCACAAAATCACCGCGCTGCCCATGCCGCCCGACGGATCACCGAAGAAGCCGAAGTGGGTAACATTCGAGAACAGGCCCGCTGCGCCACCGATAATCAGCATCAAGGCCGGAATCGCCACCAGCGAAATTGCCGGAGCTTTCAGCTTGGGCTGGAACGGCGCCTTTTCCTCATCCTTGTCCTTGGCGGCAAACAGGTAGATCATAGACACCGCCGCCGCGACGGCAAACGCGCCCGCGCCGATCGACGCCAGCGACACATGAATCATCAGCCAGTAACTCTGCAGCGCAGGCATGAGCTGCATCGAAGGCTCTTTGGGCAGCAGCGAGGCCGCCACCATCAACATTACTACCACAGGTGAAATCAGCGCGCTGATGACCCAATGG
This sequence comes from bacterium, assembly GCA_036504735.1. NCBI lineage: Bacteria > bacterium. The sequence continues at coordinate 346,068 of DASXUQ010000009.1, read as the reverse complement.
CGATAGCGCCAGGTCAGAAAGGCCAGGCTGATCGCCGCCATCCAGCTCATCACCGCGAGATACTCATACATGTTGGAGAGCGGGAAGTGGCCGGTATTGGCCCAGCGCAGACCAAAGGCAATGGTCTGCGGGATAATGCCCAGCACAAAGAGCGTGGTTCCCAGCTTCGTCAGGATCGGTTTTCTCAGCCCCAGCCAGAAGGAATACGCCAGCCAGCCGAATCCGTAGCACGCGAAGGCTACCCAGAATAACTTGACGTCGAGAGTTGTGCCCATCGTCTCACTTTACATTTAGACAAACATACACTGCAGAAAGTAAATTCATCAGCGCGGGAACCCTCGTTTGGGCAAACTCCCAGGCATGATCGGGGACCGTAACGGTCACTTACAAATGATAGTTGGCATCCACGTGCAAAGAATCGGAGACAAACCGAATGGAATCCGGGAAATTGAAATTGGAGTTCGGATCCACGTCATGATGGCACGCCGAACAGTTCAGGCCGGTTCCCTGCGGGTGACTCGGGTCATCAGCCAGAGACGGCGGAATCGCATGGCACATCCCGCAGCCGCCGTGCAGTGTCCATTGCGGGAACACCACCGCCGGACGGGGATTCTGATGCGGCGGGAAGTTCGGGTTTAAGCCGTTGGAATGGCAGTAGACATTCGAACAGGCCCCGTTGCCACTGTTGGGCGCGCCCACATGGCTGAACGCCGGGCTGAAGCCGAAGGTATCGGCCAGTACGGCGCGGTTGAAGGCCACATCTGCCGGCAGCGGATGGGGATGACCCGACGCGGACAGCGACGGATGGCATTCGCGGCAGGAGAACTTGTTGTCCGCCACATGCAGCGGATGTGCGCCCGCGTCCGCCGTGCCGAACGGCACTTTCCAGAAGGAACGCAGTTCCGGTTCGGTCGTATGGCAGACATTGCAGCCCGTCAGCATCATCACGTTGTCGGTCGGCGCGTGGCACTGGATGCACACCGCCGCACTGTCCACACCGGCCGCCGCGCCGCCCGTAAAGTCGGTGCCGTGGCACACGGCGCAGTTATCATTGATCTTCCAGCCCTTGGAAGCGACAAACGCGCGGTGAGTATCGGTATCTTCGTTTTCCACCGTCGTGTGCAGCACACTGTGGCAATCGTAGCAGGAATTGGCCCGCGGCGTTCCGCGGAAGTCTGTGCCGTGACACGGCTTGCAGGTCTGTCCCGGGCCGTTGGTGTCGCTCTGGGCGTACCAGCCGTGGAACAGCGGCGACGTCGACAGCGGCTGCTGCCAGGCGGTATTGACAATATGCGGATACGTCGTATGACAGCGGTAGCAGCCCACGCCGCTGATGCCGCCCTGGAAATCGGAACCGTGACAACCCACGCAGGACTTGCTACTGTCGGTCTTGGCCGCCACACCGTGGAACGCAGAACTGGTGGTGTCCATCCAGGTGGCCGGATGCGGGAAGGTCGCATGGCAATCGTAACAGGAGCGCCCGCTGGATCCGCCGTGCAGATCCTGACCGTGGCACTCGCGGCAGGAGTTGCTGTCGCGGGCGGCGGCAAAGCCGTGGAAGGCCGCGCTGGCCGGGTCATTCCAACCCGCCGGATGCGGACCTAAGGTGGATTGTTCACGCGTGGTCTTGCAGGAAACCATCGCCACCATCAGCGCCAGCGCGAGCAGCCCGAGAAATATCCAAAGAGATTTGTGTTGTTTCATAGTGGGCCTCATTTCCCGTGGCACTGAACGCAGACCGGCTCCGCATTGGGGCGGTCATGACAGGACATGCAGCTTTCCAAATCGAATTCCGCGCGGTCTTTGTGATCGCCGCCTGTGGTGCGATTAGCCCAGTTCGGTTTGAAGTGGCTGGGCGGGACAAGCTGCCGCTGTGCGTGGCAGTCGTTACAATAACTGACTTCGTGGCACACGTTGCACTGCACATCGGACAGATGCGCATCCGCGCCGTGGCGCGTCACATAGTCGCGCGGGTGCGGATTGGTGATCTGGTCGCCGTTGTGGCAGCGGTTGCAATCCATCGCTGCGTTCTGGTTGGTGTTGTGGCACATCATGCAGCGCACATCAGTCATGCTCGACGCCGCCATACCGTGCCGGTACACCCAGTTCAGATTATGATCTTCCGGTTTCAGCTTGTCCGTCGGCAGATGGCAGGTGCTGCAATCATTCTTTACCAGCTGCTGATCGTGGCAGGTCATGCACTCGCCCATATTCGGCCCATGTCCCATCTGATGGGGGGTAAGCGCCGAATCGAGATTGGTATGGCACAGGGTGCACTCAAGTTTGCCTTGCTCGATATGCCGCTGATGGCTGAACTTGGGGCTGTAATCGACAATCCGCGCGCTGGGCTTCGGTGCCTGGCTCAAATGGCAGGTACTGCACTCGGTGGTCTTTTGGACATCATGGCACTGGCTGCACTGCGCATGGCCGGGCAGCAGATCATCTTTGCCCGTGGCGCTGGTCTTGGCGTTGACATGGCATTGGTCGCAGGTAATTCCCTGCTCCTGATGAAAACCGTGGCTGAACTTCAGCTCGCGGCGCGTGGCCGACGGCTCCATCTTCATCTTGGCAAAGGCCGCCACGGCCAGCAGCAGACAGACGGCTCCAAGGCTCAAAATCCTGGTGATAGGAAGGACTCGGGTTTTCATGGGAGGCTCCTATCGAAGGTTGGAAAAGTGTGTGCCGATCGAAAACAGGCCGCGCCACTGGCTCTTGTAGAGCGGATCTTTGATCTGCTCGGCGCGGGCCGAAAGCGTCAGAGCGGAAATCGGCGTCACTTCCGCCCCGAAGTACAGCGACTGGGAGTCCCGCGCGGGCAACAGGGTCGTTTCCGCATTGGATCCGCGTGCCCAATCGAAGCCCACATCCACGTTCACCTTGGAGAAACACCGGCAGCGGAACTCACCGAACAGGCCGTCCCACTTGGCCTTGTCCACCGACAGCCAGTGGGTATAGCCCACTTCCAGCGAACGGCAACTGTTGAAGCCCGCCGCGGCCTGCACCTTGTACAGCCCGTTATCGCTTTCGGTAAACAGCAGCGCGCTGTTGCCGCGCACGTAAAACATTTTGTAGAAATTCCAGAGCGCGCCCACCCGGCCAAAGGTGGTATTCACCTGGCCGAGGAACTGCCGGAAATAGGAATCTTCAAAAATCCGCGGCTGCTCGACCCGGAACTCGCCGGTCAGATCCAGGCGCTTGTTCGCCGTCCAGTACAACCCGAGCTGCCCCTTCTCCACCGAACCGTGTTCAAGGTTGACGTCAAACCGTCCGCGCGCCATCATATTATGGATGATCCGCCCCGACGCTTCCACGCCCGCGCCCTGATAGAGCACCTTGTCCTTGCCCACAAAAAAGTAGGATGCGCCGACGTTGTAGCGGTGGATGCGTGTCTGCCCGTGAATGCCGGCGGCCAGACCCTGATAGTGGTTGGTCTCCTGCAAGTCCACCGAGCTTAACACCCGCGCGCCGCCGAACACGGTGACGCTGCTCAACGCTCCCAGCTTATGCTTGACCCACAGCCCGGCCACATTGCCCCGACCCACGCCTTCGGTCAGCCACTGCTGTCCGAGCCGCGCTTCCCACGGCGATTTGTCCGGGGCATACACAAACACCGCGCGCCAGATGCGCAGGCGGCGATCTTCCGATGTGCTGTGGCGGATATCGGTGAAGCCGCGCAGCGACGACTCGAAGCGCAGCGACTTCACGCCGAAATCCCGCACATTCAAAGTAACCATCGGCGCCACCTGCACATGGCTGGTGGTGTCGTTGCGCACATAACTCCAAATCGACGCCGATCCATTAACCGCCGCCGCACGGGCCGAACCGCCCCAAAGTGCCATGCTTGTTAAGAAAAGCACAAGTAGCGCGAGGGGTCGGAATCGCCCGGGACAAAATTGAAATATCCCTGTTTGCATAAGCCACCTCTGTGAAGGAATTCACACCAAATATGGAAAAATGGAGGCACATAGTCAAGCACAAAAAACACTTATTGTTAACATTGGACAGCAATCCCGTACAGCGGTAGGGAAGCTAAAGATCGTATTGTCGGGAATTCAGCCTGAATGGGTCATATTAGATATGAGAATCTTCAAATGCACGAGTCCAAATGCCTCTCTTTGCGCGCCAGCGAGCCCTTGGCGGGTCAAGAACCCTTGCAGAACTCCGGCTAACTTGGCCCCACTTGACCTTGTGAAGAATCTTGCGTATCGTGTAGACTCACTCACTTTGCCCGGCAGGATCATCACTCCTGTCCCGGACTGCCTTGGGACGTGCCGGTTTGGTTTCACCCAACTGCATCAAATATCATGGGAAAACGGCTCGACGAGTTCAACGATTTCCGCAGCCGGATGAATGAGCGCATCCTCGGAGAAGACCATGCCTCCATCAAGCGCTTCTTCGGCGTGGACACCCTGACCTACCGCGACGGCGCACTCCCGGCCAAAACCAAGGAGATGCTCGGCCTCGCAAGCTCCATGGTTCTGCGCTGCGACGACTGTATCTCCTACCATATTATCGAGTGCCGCAAGCACGGCGTCACCCGCGCCGAACTGTTCGACATCTTTTCCGTAGCCTTAACCGTCGGCGGCTCCATCGTCATCCCCCACCTGCGCCGCGCCGTGGCCTTCCTTGATGAGTTGGAAGAAGAAGAAAGAAAGAGAACCGTGTAAGGTTGGCGCTCATTCGGCAAGCACCACGCCCTTGAACCTCGCCGAGGCGGGCGCCCCCGCCCGCCCGAAATGCTCAGGGTTGCTCTTACCCCCACGCACTCAAACACAGTTTCCGCACGGCCTTGAAAGCTCCCTTGCCACCCTTCCGGGCGGACGAGGGCGTCCGCCTCGGCCAAGCCAGTGGTTTCTGGTCAACGAGATACTTGACATGCGGCGACGACATTCACAAATCGCCTTCGTGGGCACTCTGCACTTCGTCACAACCAGTACACGAGTGATGGGGAATTGGTTCGTTGATGATGCCGCATGCCGTGCTGTGTTGGATGTCTTCGAAACCAACCGCGTGAAATTCGGTGTAGTGTGCTACGGATACGTGCTGATGCCTGATCATTTCCACGCTTTGCTTGGCCAGACAGAGGATGGCATGGCAGTGCCTCGCTTGATGCAGGCTTTCAAGAGTACCGTCGCTCACATTTGCCAACCACACGGGTATCCGCCCTCGCTTCCATTGTGGAATAGCCACTACGATGACGTTCCCATTCCGGGGCCACGCGCAGCGATAATACGCCGCCGCTACATGCATTTCAATCCGGTGAAGCGCGGTATGGCTGCCGCTCCCGAAGACTATTTTTGGTCGAGTGCCCGGTTCTTCTTTTTCGAGGAACCGGGGGTGATTACAGTGACATATTGATTTCGGGCGGACGAGGGCGTCCGCCTCGGCGATTGCAGGAAATAAACCGGACACCACCTCATGGAAGACTCCAAACGTAAAGATGTGATTGAGCAGTTTTATCTGGATTGCGGGTTTGCTACGCGCTGTCTCCACGCCGGAGAAAAAGTCGGGCAGCCCAAGTCCAAGGCTCACACCAACGCAATTTTTCAGACCTCGACCTTTATCTTCGACGATGCCGAAGAGGGCGCAGACCTCTTTGCGCAGAAGCGCGAAGGCTTTGTCTACACCCGCATGGGCAACCCCACCGTCGTCGTCGCCGAAGCCAAGCTGAATGCTCTCGAGGGCCGCGAGGTCAAGCTGGCCGATCCGGAAAACGTGCGCATCTCTTCGCTGCTCTTCTCCTCGGGCATGGGCGCCACCTCGGCTCTCTCGATGGCGGTCCTGAATCCCGGCGATACGTTGCTGCGCGGCACCGTGCTCTACGGCTCCACCGACCACTTCTTCAATGATTTTCTGCCCCGCTACGGTGTGAAGAACGTGCTGGTGGATACCACCAAGCTGGAAAATGTCGAGCATGCCATCCGCCTGAATCCCAAGGCGAAGATGATCTTCTTCGAAACCCCGACCAATCCCATGATGGAGCTGTCGGATATCGAAGAGATCTGTAAGCTGGTCAAGAGCGTCAACCCCGAGTGCCTCGTGGCCGTGGACAACACTTTTGCCACGCCGTACCTGCAGAATCCGCTCTCGCTGGGCGCGGACATCGTCATGCACTCCACCACCAAGTATCTGTCCGGCCACGGCACCATCGTGGGCGGCGCGCTGGTCACCCGGCACGACTGGGTGAAGGACGCCTTCTACAAGACGATGAAAGACTTCGGCCCCTGCCCCTCGCCGTTCGACTGCTGGCTGCTCAACCTCGGCATGAAGACGCTGCCGATCCGCATGGAGCGGCACTGCGCCAATGCCAAGCTCGTGGCCAAGTTCCTCGAGAGCCATCCGGCGGTGGAGCGTGTCTACTTCCCCGGTTCGCCCAGCCATCCGCATCATGCTCTGGCCAAGAAGCAGATGAAGGATTTCGGCGGCATGATCTCCTTTGACGTCAAGGGCGGTTATAAGCCGGCGCAGGTGGTGATGAACAACGTGCACGTGATCTCGCTGGCCGTCAGTCTCGGCTGCGTGGACTCGCTGATTCAGCATCCGGCTTCCATGACCCACAGCGCCATGTCTCCCGAAGCCCGCGCGGCCTGCGGCATCGGCGAAGGCCTGATCCGCCTGTCGGTGGGCATCGAAGACGTGCAGGACATCATCAACGATCTCGACCACGCGTTGAATGCAGTGACCAAATCGGCCGCGCGCAAGCAAGCCACGCCGACGACCGCTTAACCTTTAGCCCCACCCGCTATGAAGAAACTCCTTTTCCTACTGCCGCTCGCGCTGCTGCTGTGTACGACTCCGAGTCACGCTCTGATCCGGGCCGGTATCAAGGCCGGAGCGATTTTCGCCAACACGAAGCTCGAGATTCCGAATCAGGCGACCGCCACCACGCAGAAAATCAAGCCCGGTTTCCTGGGCGGCGTGTACGGTGAAGTCGCCGTTCCCCTCACCGGCTTCTCGGTTCGGGGTGAACTGCTCTATGTACAGAAGGGATTCAAGCACGAGATCTTCAACCAGACGTTCACTGTAAATGAGGACGAACTGGTGATCGCGCCGTTTCTGGTGTACAATCTGCCCGTGCCGACCATCAAGCCGTTTATCGAGGCCGGTCCCGAAGCGGGCTTCAACGCACGGGACAAGATCACCGGCAGCGCAACCGACTATTCCGCGGGCAGCAACTGGAAAAACCAGAGTCTGAGCCTGAATGTCGGCGCCGGCGTCAATCTTCCGCTGAAGGGACATGTCCTGACGCTGGAAGGCCGCTACAACCTCGGCCTCACCAACATGGGTGGCATTGCCGCCAGCACCAGCGGTTCAACCAAGGCCCATACCAACGGCCTGCAACTGCTGGTCGGCTACTCGCTGTTCGACTTCTAAATCAGAGCAACGACTTATACAACAAAGGCCAGCGAGAATCTCGCTGGCCTTTTTGCATATCCCGTTTTACTGCTTAGCTCCGGTTGACGCCGCGACTGGGCGCGGGAATGGAAACCATCGTTTCGGAGCGGGGTGAAGCGCCTTGGTCGGGTGTGGGATCGAGCCGCGCCAGTTTGCGCTGTTCGATGGTCCCGAAGATCACATAAAAGACGCCCAATACTCCGAAGACCGCCAGTCCAAACACGCTGAACAGGGTCAGCGGCACGCCGTCAATGGTGATCACCGTCGGGTTATGCAGGCTCCAGACCACAATGTTGGCAATGATGGTTGCCAGCCGCACTTCCGTGGGTCCGAAGCCGCCGAAGGAAATCTTGAAGACGTCGCGCGCGAGGGACACAAGATACACCAGCATCATCATGGCATAGTAGCCGACGATGAGCATCAGCGCCACGCGCAGATCCATGATCGGCGAGACGCCCATGCCCATGCAGATCAGAAAAACCGCCACCGCGTCGCTGTAGTGGTCCACAAAGAAGCCGTACCGTTCGCGCTGGATGTTGCGCACCCGGGCAAGGGTGCCGTCGAGGCTGTCGCCGTACCAGTGCAGCACAAACGCAAAATTGGTGAGCCACAGCCAGTCCAGGCTGTAATGGGTCAGCCAATAAGAAAAGCCGATTAAGAGCGCCGCGAATTGCCCGAGGTACGTCAGATGGTCCGGCATCACCCAGGCGGGCAGACGCCTGGCCATCCACGGCAGCACGCGCCGTTCGAACGGACCGAGGGAGATATTATTGATACGGAGAATCGGCGACGAACCATCTTTAGCCATTTATCGCGTCTCCTTGAAAATAAGTTTGTCGTTGACCCAGAATTTGATGAACGGCCCAAGGATCATGCCGATGATGTTGGCTACCAGATAATGGACGCCGAACAGGGTAGCCAGCACCCAGAGAATCGTTACATTGGCCATCAGGTCCACCGCGCCCGTGGCCAGATTATAGACAATCAGTTGTTTCCAGAACGGCGGACGCTGATTATCCGTCTTACGGTCACTCCACGCCCAGTACCGCAGCCAGATAAAGTTGTGCAGGATGGCAATCTCGATGGCCAGCAAACTGGCGGGAATCAACGGAATCCCCATCACTCCCTTGAACAGAAACAGCAGGGCCGTATTGACCGCCATCCCGATCCACGCCACAATCATAAACCGCGTACCGCGAAACAACAGCGGAAAGGCGGGATGACGCTTGGCGGATGCAACTATGTTCGAAAGCTTCAATCCAAAGCCATAAGGTCAAGAGCCGGAAATCCTGTACGAATCAGAAGGTACTCCCTTGGCAGCCTTTCACATCGCGGCAACGGACAGGCCTTCGAGCAGCCACAAACCGCCAAAGGCACCGAGGGTGCAAATCACGGCGGCGCGGCGGATCCACGGAGCTTCGACCCAGACAGCGGGACGCCAGAGAGCGGCCGCGCCGATAAGCAGCGCCGGCAGGAACATGAAATGATCCCGCGGCAGACCATACGTCAGAAACAGAGCGGCAACACCCAGCAGCAGTTGCAGCAGATAGAGCCTGCGGGAGCGGAACGTCTGCACCAGAAGAAAACCCGCCGCGCCCAGGCCAACCGCGAGCATTCCGGGGATGGATGCCACCGCGACCGGCAGGATGTGCCAAAGCACACTGCGGGACAGACCCGGGTCATTCGGTTGCGCAAAGTAGTTCAGCCACAATCCGATATCCGTGGCCCAGAGGCGCATCAGTTTCCGCACCCACACTTCCCCGGCGGCGAGTTGCGGTCGGGGTGCCGGCGTGTTCTCCTCTAAGGATGGACGCCGCGCCGCGATACTGTCCCGCGCCTCATGAGAAGGGAACGCGCTTTCATGGGTCATTTCTCCCGCCAGCAGGCTGATTCCGCTATTAGTTGTCAGCGCAAAATGTCCGACGGCCCGCGAGTTCCGCAGCATCCACGGCACAATCAGCACGAGCGCCGTGAACAGAATCACCAGTCCGCTGCGCCAATGCACCTCACGGAAGGCACCGAAGCGAAGGCCGGACACATACAGGACCAGAGATAACAAGAGCACCAAACCAATCGACCGCGTCAGAATGGTCAGCCCGGCACAAAGGCCAAGGAGAACGGCATCGCGCAGGCGGAAGCCGTTGTCCTCGAGGCGGTCATAGAGCGCCAGCGCCACGATCCACAAGAACACGAACAGGGTAGTGGTTTGAAAGAGCGCGGTTGCCAGAATGGCACCGGGATAGAACAGCCATGCCGCACACAGCAGCAGTGCTGCCGATGAGCCGAAGCGCTTAAGCCCTGTCCGGTACAGCAGCCACGCGCTGGCGCAACTCAGCAGAAGCTGCACATAGAGCACCGGCTTGGGAGAGCCGTGAAACGGCAGCATGACGGCCGCCGCAAGGGCAGGAAAGAGCAGACTGCGGTCGGCCGTCGGCTGGCCATTGAGACTGAAGCCCTGATGCAGATCGAGGCTGCGGGCAATATCCAGATTCTCGCTCTCTTCAGGCGCACTTTCCAGCGCGGCTTTGGGGCGGAGTTCAATCACCCCGGCCCGCAGCACGGCTCCCGCAATCAGCAATATCCACAATAGGCGAGGAATGCGGGACACAACGGTCTCCAAACGCTGGATGGTGGGGATTGCAGCCTGATCTCAGACACCGGCAATGGTCATGGCTTCAAACAGCCACATGCCGGCAAACATCCCTAATGTAAAGAGCAGAAACAGACGCCGCCAGACGGGCGCGCTGATCCAGACTTTGGGGGCGACGAGGGCTCCCGCGCCGATGATCACGGCGGGCATCAGCGGAAAATGATAACGGGGCAAACCATACGAGATCAGGCTGGCCACCACCCCGAGGAAAATGCTGAGGATGAACAGCCCCCGCGTGGGAAAGTGCCGCACCAGATAGTAACCGGAAACACCGAAGCACACCAGCAGCATATACGGCACGGCCATGATCAGCAGCATCCACAGCGGTAGCGACCGCAAGCGCTCGCTGACATGGGGCGGTCCTTCGGGCGGCAGATAATGAATCCATTGCGCCGCGTCGGTGGACCAGAGAAAGGCGAACTTGCGCGGCCAGAGTTTGACGGTTTCCTGCGGGTGTTCCTTGATGTAGCGCCACGCCACGGCAGATGTGCCGCGCGCACCGTCGCCTTCGCTGACCGTCGGCGGAGGCAACAGAGCCTCCTGGTCGGGTTCGAGCTTGTAAGCTCCGTTTGCCTTGGCATTGTTGCCAATGAAGAAGTTCATCGCGCCGTTGCTGTTGAGGGCGAAGTCTCCCACCGCCACGGCATTGCGGATCATCCACGGCAAAGTCACCAGTGCGGCTCCGGCGAGGATCACCGCCGCGGCCTTCCAGCGCCGCGGGCGGGGAGTCTCATAGCGGATCAGCCCCACATAAATCAACACCGCCGCCAGAAAGGTGGTGCCCACCTGCCGCGAAAGCATCACAAACCCCAGCGCAAGGCCGGTGAGCGCCGCCCACTTCAGATCGTACTCGCTTTCTTCGAGCTTGTCATGGAGCACGAGGGCCAGGAGCCAGAGAAAAACAAACAGGGTCTCGGTAATCAGCAGCCCGCAGTAGAGAATCGCCGCGGGATAAAACATCCATGCCGCCGCCATCCATAGGGCGGCCTTTTCGCCGAACCGTTTCCGCCCGAGCAGATACAGAAAGTACGCGCTGGCCGCGGACAACACGATCTGCAGATAGAGCATCGGCAAAGCCGTATCGCCGAAAAGCTTCAGCGTGCCGGCAGTGACCACGGGCAGCAGCATATCGCGGTAGGCGGTGGTCTGACCATGCAGGGCAAAGCCGTCGCCGTGTGCCACGCTGCGCGCCAGCGTGAAGAATTCATCCTCATCCGGCGCGCGCTCCAGCACTCCTTCCTGCCGAAGATGAATTGCCGCCACGCGAAGCAGGGCGCCGGCGAGCAGCAACAGCCAGAAAATGCGGGGGGGTCGGATCAAGAAGAAAATAGGAAATGTGAAATTGGAAATAAGAAACAGAAAAGCAGACGGCTACTTCTTCTCTTCGGTGTAGTTGGCGAACTTGTAGGCCAGGCCCAAAGACAAGGTTTCGCGGAAGCGGCCACCGAGGGCAATCTGCTTGTCATACAGAAGCTGCCAGGCCAAACCGACCTGCAGAATCTTGGTAACGTTCACACTGACCGTATTGTCCCAGTTGGCCGTGGCAGTTTTCCAATTGTCATTCTGTGGGGGCAGCGCGATATCGCTGTGAATCGAGTGGAACAGCGCCTGAAAAACCGTCAGCCGCGAGTCGAAGTTATAGGGCTTCTTGGGTGAGCCCAGCACCAGATGGGTCACCCATTCAATACCACCGTCATTGGTGTTCTGGCGCAGCGTTTTCTCATGGGTGGGATCCGCCGGATCGGAAAAGGCGGTGAAGCGCTGCTTGAGGCCGAAACCTAAACGCGTCGTCAAAACATTGACGTCGGGTTTTTCAATCAGCGTGCGGGCAAAGCCGGTCGCTTCGGTCAGGTCAATGGGGTTCAGGTAGCGGTGCTTCAGGGAGTCGGATGCATCGAGAAACTGCGATTCGAAGGTCAGACCGACATAGGGATCCACAAACCAGCCGCGAGTGTAACGGACGATGCCGTCATAGCGGATCTGGTCCGCAGACTTTTGGGGCGGAAGCCAATGCTTGTCCGACTGCCGCTGAGAATGGGTCTGGCCGAATTGCAGCTTCAACTCATTGCCTTCAAACCAGGACGTGGAAAATTGCCGTTCGGCTTTGCCCAGGAAGTTGGACACCCACGTCATGGAACCGGCTTCGCCACCAACCCAATTGTTCGAATAGCTGGATTGGGCCAGGCCGAGATTGGATTCCATCTGCAGGCGCCAAGGGCTTGGGGCGGGCGGCGCAGCAAATAGAGATGCGGAAAAGAGCACGAGAATCAGGTGCGCGGTGAGCACCAAAAGGATTTGCTTGCCAAACATGTCCGTCTCCTGTAATGTCTACAGCCGAGGTAATAATGTAGCGTGACTTGTCTCAGGCCGTCAATTCCGAGGTGCAGTGGGCACAACGGGTCGCCCGGGCGGGAATTTCGGTCAGGCAATACGGGCAAGGCCGGGTAAGCCGTTCTGCCGCCGGTGCCGAGGCTTCCTTGCGGTGCAATTTGCTGACACCCCGCACCAGAAGGAAAACCGCAAAGGCCACGATCAGAAAGTTAATGATCGTGTTGATGAACAGACCGTAGTTGACCGTCACCGCACCCGCCGCTTTGGCCTGCGCCGGAGTAAGATACGGACCGGGGGTCACCCCTTCCTTGACGACCGCAAAGAGATTGGAGAAGTCCATCTGCCCAAGCGCCAGACCGACGGGGGGCATGACAATGTCATTGACCAGTGAGCTGACAATGGTGCCGAAGGCCGCGCCGATAATAATACCGACGGCCAGGTCCACCACGTTGCCGCGCATAATGAAAACTTTAAAGTCTTTCCACATGGTTCGGTCCTCCAGTCATTAATGAAGAGTGTTACTTTATCTACAGGGAATCCGAATACAGATTCAGGCGCCACGCCGGCGGTGTACGCTTTCCTGGCTGCGGCAGGCTACTGCGCTTGCAGCGGGAGCAGATCGAAGGGCTTGCGGCCCGGCGCATCCGTGACTTTTTTGACAAAGGCGGCCAGACGGTTGAGCGTGTCGTCATCGAGGTGGTGCTCCATGATGCATGCCTCCCGCTCGGCAACCTCTTCGGGAACGCCCAGCACATCAATCAGGAATTTGCGGGTGAGGTCAAAGCGGTCGCAGATCGCCCGGCCCGTTGTACGGCCCGGACCAGTGAGCGTGATCAAGCCATAGCTTTCCTGTGCCACCAGACCGGCATCGCGCAGACAGTCCACCGCATGGCGGGCCGTCGGCAGCCGAACCCCCTGCATCCGCGCCAGATCCGTCAGCCGCACCCCGGCCCCGGAACGCGAAAGCTGATACAGTGCGCGCAGGTAATTTTCCCGCGTGGGCGTCAGGGTGTTGTTCTTATTCGGTATATGTTGATCCATCGCCATAGGGTTCATGTTTATTTCCTCTAACAATTTACAAAGTTGAAGCGAAAAGTCAACAATAAAGGCGACCTTGTTGTGCCGCCCTTGATGCTTATGCGTTCTGTATGCCGCTTCAATTACGCGGTCACATCCGCTACCATGTTGGCGGCCGTGATTTCCAGACAAAGGCTCCGGGCCTTTCGCAGGATCTTTCGAACGCGCGGATCGGCACGCATGGCAGCAATGTCTTCATGACTGCCCCACAGACCGATAGAGTAGAAGATGCTGGGATCCTTGATCCCTTGAATCACGGTGCCCCACAGGGGAGGATTTGCCAAAGAAGAGAAGATGTCGGCCAGCCCTTGCCATGTCAGCAGGAAATCATCCTCGCGGCCCGGCTTGACTTTCCAATAGGTATGAGCACAGAGTATCTCTTGCATATTCAGATCACCTGTAAATATGATATATAGTTAGAGTAAGTATATGTGATGCATATTCGTGCGAAATTTGTCTTGTTTTGCTATTGAACTTCAGACGGTGGTTATACCATGTACGCGGTAGATTATCCAGTGCTGGCTGCCGGGGACGATGAAGGGGGCCAAGGAATCGGAGTACTTTTGAAAGCGGCCTGTGGCGACGATCTTCAGCGCGTGATCCCAGTCGGACAGTTCATCCACCAGATGTTCGTGGATAATATGAGAGGCTGACGCGCCCACATGCCCCACCATCAGCCGCCGTCCGCGTCCCTTGGGAGACTGTGGATCTTTATCGATCTCCTCTTCCCAGCGCTTCATAATGTCCAGCACCTCTGTCTGCTTCCCGAAAGGAATATCGAAATGCCATTGGCACGCATACATAAGACCTCCTTGAAGAAAAATCTGAAATACTGAAAGGTCCGCTGAGCGAGACCTCGCCCGGCGCGCGGACTGAAAATCTGAAAATGATCAGTAAAGCGGGCCATAGAATACGTGCATCTTTACAAGGGCCAAGTTGTTAGCCGCACAGTAATAATAGCACATAGGAGGACAGTTTGTCAAGGGTTTGGCCGCAGAGAAAAAAAGGCGCACGGTAAGTGCGCCTCCAAAGCAAAGTGGTTCGGGCTTTCAGGACGGAATGGCGGCGGCGCTGCTGCGGACAAATTCTCTTAAGGTGCCAAAGCGTTCGACGGCATCGGTCAGCACCGCATAACCGCTGGTGCGGCCGGGCTTCCAGCATTTCAGGCCTTCGAGATCCAAGAGCGGCTTGACCTGCGGATCAGCATAGCTCATGGCCAGCAGCAGCTCTCGAAAACGGTTTACCTGTTCAGCCGGTGCGCCGTCGAGTACGGTGAAATTGCAGTGATCGAAAGGGGTCGTGCGGGAGAGGATGCGGGTTGCATGGCTGGGGAGTGTGCCATCGGCCAGAAAGGCGGCGTGGTTGCCTTCAAGGATGCAGGCGGCATCGGCGGTCCCATCCAAGAGCGCGCCGACGGCATCGCGTTCGCCGCCAATGTGATCGCCATGCAAACCAACCAGCACTTCGAAGGAAATGACAGCGAAATCTGTGTTGGGTTTCAGGCCGGCTTGCGAAAGATGTTCGAGAGGGATGAGCGTGGCTTGCGGCGAATCCTTGGCTCCGACGGCGACACGTTTGCCTGTTAGATCGGTGACCGTAGCAATGGCGCTGTCCGCGCGCACCAGCACCACGGAGGTCAGATCGCGATCACTGTCCCGCATGCAGATGGCTTCGGCGCGGCGTCCCCGCGAGGCGGCAAGCTGCTGCGATTGGAGCCAGGCTAAGGGTGAATTCCAGGCGACATGGATGACGCCGGCAAAGTGCGCCTGCACCTGCCGCTCATAGTTGGAAAAGAGAATGTAGTCGAAGGCGAGACCGTGGGCGCGGAAGTAGTCGCGGAAGCCGTTCCAGATGGTGACCACTTTAGGATCGTAAGCCACCGCTCCGAGTATCAGGGTTGAATCATTCATCGGTTTCGTTCCTTTTTAGAAGAGCGGCAGTCCGCAGACCGCCTTGCCGATGAAGTCATAGAGCACGTCTGTCGTGGGAGCCATCACGCCGGCGGCGCGGGCATCGCGGAAGTAACGTTCCACGCCGACATCCTTGCGAAAGGCAGCGCCGCCGCAGACCCGCATGGCAGTATCCAGCACCTCCGTCGCCGCTTCGCCTGCAGCCGCCTTGCATTCGAGCACGCGCAGCATGCCGTCGGCGCGTCCGGCTTCGAGAGCGGTGATCGTATCGTCGAGCAGCGTTCTGGCCATATCGGTCTTGACCCGCATGCGGGCGATGTAATTGCGAACGGTCGGCAGATCGGCCAGCGACGTACCGGTATCACTATGGCGGATGTCCGCGGCATGTGTTGCCGTGCGCTTGACGGCGCCTTCCATCAGACCAATGGTGCAGGCGGCATTCAGCACACTGAACATCGGCAGCACAGTGCCCATCATAATGTCAAAGCCCTGGCCGTCCGCGCCGAGCATCGCCGTGGTAGGCACATGCACCCCAGCCGCCGCAATCGGCGAGGAGTCATTGCCCCGCAAGCCCAAGCCGTCAAACGGGCCGTACACGGTGAGGCCTTGGGTCTTGGCCGGCACCAGCCAAAGGGTACTTAACCCTTCTGCGTTCAAGGGCTTAGAGGACCACACATAGGCCGTGGCGGTGGTAGCCGACGTGACCCAACTCTTTTTGGCATCGAGCATCACACCTCTGCCGTTGGTGCGGGCGGTGCTGACCGGAGACCAGAAGTGGCTGCGCGATCCGGCTTCACTGAAGGCGAGCGTGCTGAAATGCGCGCCCGAGGCCGCGGCCCGGCGCGTCTCTTTGTCGCCATAAGCTTCCAGCACCGCTGTGCCGCAGAAGTGCATGCACACCACCATAGCGGTGGAGCCGCACGCCTCGGCGGTGCGCCGCACGATGTCTGCCGCGCCGCGCATTCCTAAACCCAAACCACCGACCTCTTTGGCGCTGACCGCCCCCAATAGTCCTGCCGCCTTCAGCGCGTCTACGGACTGTTGCGGGAAACTGCCGCTGCGATCCACCGCCGCCGCATTGGGGGCGATGACATCCATGCAGATCTGCTCCAGCGCGTCCCGGAAATTCTCTCCGTTCGTACTCATGTTTGCTCCTTGCTTGACCGATGCCACGGCCAAGCAGGGGCAACAAGCCGGAGCTTAGGTCATAGCGATCAGCAGTTTGGGCCTGATCCCATCAGGCCGGTGAGGAATTCAACGATACCGATTCATAATTGTGTCACTCTTAGATCCAGTGTGTCGTATTAAACCTTAAAAGAAGAGATGGGGTTCCGAGGAAGAGACAGCCTGCGAAAACAGGTGGTGGCAGTCGTACAGTGCGTCACGCTACTTGGTGGTCGGCGGCGTTTTGAGCAATGGTCAGGCGACGCGGGAAAATGCGGTGTGGAAGACCGGTTCTCGATTTCTTCCCCTTGGATTAGCGCCTATCGCATTTGGATGTTCTCGATGCTGACAGAATCTGCGGCAACGATCACCTCTTTTTCTTGGCGCGAGTAACCTACGGCGTCAACTCTTAGAATGTAGCGGCCCGGTTTGATGTCCCGCAGAATGTATCCGCGGTTTTTGATATCGGCGTGGCTACGGAGATAACTTTTTAACGACGAGCCCGGATGCGACTTGTAGGATGTATCCAGCAACATTACAACAGCACCCATGGCAGGATCATAAATATCGCGTTCGAAGACATGGCCTTTGACTGTGCCCAGTTGAGGGTCCGGGACCCAGGCTGGACGGAGCATACTCTCATGCACCCAGTTTGTCATCCCGTTCTCGACATTGAAAGAGACCCATTCGGTGGCGTAACCCGAAGCAGAGAGCTTTAGAAGATGCGTTCCGCGTGTCACATTTTGGAAACAGTACATTCCGAAGGCATCTGTTTGAACCGTCGACCCACCTTTTTCAAAGAGCGTAGCCGAGGCGCCGGTAAATGGAGCGCGGGATTTCTGATTCCAGAGCCGACCCAATACCGAGGCGGGTTGTGTGGTGTCACGACCCCCGGGCCAACAGAGCGGAAAATCCAGCCGGATGGTTTGATTCGCCTCCACCCGTATTTTACGCGTTTCCGCATAGAAGCCTGACCGGCGTGCGACGACCGAATAGCAGCCCGGCTCAACATCATCTATGACGAAGGTGCCATCCTCTGTGATCTTCCCATGATAGGTGAGCTGCGTCGTGTAGCCATTGCCCCGCTCATCAATGCCGTCCTTCCACAGTACGACATACGTCGGACGAGCGAGTCGTTCGCGCGGAATTAGCGGCAGAATTTTTCCAATAATGGAGGAGTGCCCCCGCTTGGTTTCCATTCGAGGCAGAACATCCGAAGGAAAATGGTAATCACCATCTGTCCAGGAGCTGGCTTCCATCATTACTTGATCTACAACAATTTCGGAGTCCGCGATTACCACAACCGGTTGATAGACAATGCTATATCCGGCGGCGGAGAATTTCAGGGTATCGAAGCCTGCCGGCAAACCACGGAGAACATAACTTCCATCCTGCCTGTTGGCCATCGTTGCGGAGTCCGCATGCAGCGCGACGACAAAGGAGCGGTTGATCCCGTCCCCGATTTCATCGACCACATGGCCCTTGATCGCACCCGTCTGCGCAAAGACCATTGCGGCAAGCAGCAGCATTGCAGCGGCCAGAGCAATGACACGTGATGGGAATCGAAGGGCAGGTTGCATAAGGATGTTCTTAGATTAACGGGCGGGTCTTAGGTCCTCCGCTCCGACACGCGGCCTTTGGCCACGTCTTGACGGGAGTCGGCTATGGCCGTAGCATGGGCTTTAAGATCACGTCTTCAGAGCAAAAGGCGGTGGTGATGATGACAAGATGTTGCTCCAAGATGTAACCGGGATGCGTGAAACTCAGGATATGCCCGCCGGGGGAAAGATTGGGCAGCAGGAAGACGCCGTCGGCATCGGTGAGGGCGGAATGGGTGCTGTCGGAGACCGTGACACCGGCAAGGGGCAGGCGGCGCACGGCATCCCACACGCGGCCTGTGACCGACCCGGAAAGCAGGGAATCGTGAGGGGTGGCAGCGGACAACTCGAAATTGGCGATCCGCGCGGTGTCCTGCGTGATGGTGATTTCCTGAAAGTAGGTCCAGTAACCGTCCGCAGTGACGGACAGGGTGCGGTAGCCGGGAGCAATGTCCTGCACGGCATAGCGGCCCTGCTCATTACTTCGAGCGCGGTAACAGCAGCAGGTATGGCCGCCGCCTGTTGAATCCACAAAATCCGCCGCGAGCGCAATTTCGGCGTTGCGGATGGGCAGATTGCGGTCCTTGTCGAACACATACCCTACCAGCGTGCTGCGTCCGGGGCCGGTCTTGTCCGGATTGTAGCGCATGTAGCAATCATCCTGCACCCACAGCGGCTCGGCAGCACGGGCGGACAGGACGGTTAACATCGCGAAAAGGAAAAGACGCAGGCTGGGCATGGGAAGGCGCGGTTCTCTCTGGTCCCGTTACTTTGTCGCGTTTGAGGCGGGAAGGTTCAGAGTGTAGATGCCGATGGTGGTTTCCGTCTGGCGGTTGAACACCAGCATGGAACCGTCGGGAGAAATCATGGCGCGGGCATCGCGGTACGGCGGCTGGGGAAAGGTGATTTGCCGGCGCGCGGAGCCGTCGGGATGGATAAAATAGAGGCTGAAGGTGCCGGGCTCATCGCAGGAATAGATAATTCTTTTTCCATCCGGCGACCAGGCCGGCCAGCCTTCCGCCGCGGCACTCTTGGTCAGGTTGACGGGGTTGGTACCGTTGGCATTCATCACCACCACATCATCATTGGTTCCGCCGCTGAGATAGACAATCTTCTTTCCGTCAGGTGAGAACCGCGCACAGGTTTTGACATCGGGGCTGTTGGTCAGCCGCTTCAGTTTGCTGCCGTCCACATTCACGCGGTAGATTTCGAAGCCGTCTGCCCGGTCCCGGTTGGAATTGAACAGCAGGCTTTTGCCGTCCGGCGCCCAGTAGGGATGAATGTCCCGTCCGGGATGATTGGAGAGATTCTTCAGCCCCCGGCCATCCATGCTCATCACATAGACATCTTCATTTCCGCCACGGTCCGAGACAAAGGCCAGCATGGAATTATCCGGCGACCAGTCCGGCAAATTGTTGTTGGAACTGTCGCGGGTAATCTGGCCCTCGTGCCAGCCGTCGCGGTTCATGACATAGATCTGCCATTTGCCGCTGCGGTTAGACTGGAAGAGAATCTTCGAGCCATCCTTTGACCAGCGCGGATAGGCATTCTGCACATTCTCCATCCACAGGATCCGCTCGGGCTCCTGCGCGTGACGCTTGCCGGCCGTGCTGTCCGGCTGGGCAAGCAGCGACAGCGGCAAACAGAGCAACACGCTGAGCGTGAACAAGGTTTTGAAATCAAATCTCATAAGTCTTGACTTTGAGGGACCGCGATACTAACTTGGTGGAAAGGCAGATAACACGGAGGGCTCACTCCATGCATATTCTCGATGCGATTGGCAATACATCCCTGGTTCGGTTGCGCAAGGTGGTTCCACCCCACGGCGCGAACATTTTTGTGAAGCTCGAATGGGAGAATCCCACCGGCAGCATGAAAGACCGGATGGCGCTGGCGGTGATTTCGCGGGCGGAAGAAGATGGCCGCCTGAAGCCCGGTGGCCGCGTGGTCGAATACACGGGCGGCAGCACAGGTGCATCGCTGGCGCTGGTCTGCGCGGCCAAAGGCTATCCGCTGCAGATTGTCTCGTCCGATGCCTTCAGCCGCGAGAAGCTCGATCAGATGACGGCGCTGGGGGCGGAGTTGACGCTGGTCCGCAGCGAGGGCGGGCTGACCACCAAGAAACTGATTCTGGATATGATTGAAGCGGCGCGCGAGATCAGCATGGAGCCTGACACCTACTGGACCAACCAGCTCTACAATGAAGATGCCATTGCGGGTTACTTTCCGCTGGGCGAGGAGATCTGGAATCAGACCCAGGGAGAGATTGACGCCTTTGTGCACAGCGTGGGCACGGCGGCATCTTTGCGTGGCGTAGCTACAGCCCTGAAGCGGCACAAACCGGATATCAAAATCATCGCTGTGGAACCTGCTGAATCGGCGGTGCTGACAGGCGGTCAGGCCGGACCCCACAAGATCGAAGGCGTAGGCATCGGCTACACTCCGCCCCTCTGGGAACCGTCACTCATCGATGAGATCCTGCCCGTCAAAACCGACGACGCCAAAGAGATGGCGCGGCGTTTAGCGCGCGAAGAAGCGCTGTTTGCCGGAACCTCTTCCGGCGCGAACGTTATCGCTGCACTTCAGGTCGCCGCGCAGCTTGGCCCAAAGGCCAAGGTCGTCACACTGTTGGCCGACTCGGGGCTGAAGTATGTGAGCACGGATGTGTACAGAAGACCATAGCGCAAAAGAGTAATCGGTAATATCGCCGCGCGGGGTGTCCTTACCCCGCGCGTTTTGTTGTGGCAGGTGCTGCCACTTGCCACGTCACGACGAAAAAAACCTCGCGAAAACTAGGTGTCTCCGCAAGGTCATAAAAGGTGACGGCCGGGGACCTTGCGGCCCGGAGTCGCCTAGTGGCGGCCCTGACCAGTCGTCAGGGCATAATATACTAAAGGAATATCCAGTTGTCAAGGGAAAGTGAACAAATGTACATTCGACAACTTGTATTAATACAAGTCTTTAGTACGGAAAGCTGCGCCAATCGGAGACGTTCTGCCTCACGAGTTTGTGGGCTTGGGCCAACGCTGGGTCGATTCCGTTGGCCCGTCTCTCGTTACGCGCAATCAGCCATGTACAGACATCTGCGAGTTGCATGTGCTCGCTGCCACGCGAATCCATAAAATGCACGTTGTCCGTGATACATTGCAGATTCTGAGCTGGACCGAATGGAGGGCCATGGTGCCGGTAATGCGACACAACGTCCTTCACCATATCCTGAACCTCGAGGTTTTGGTCAGCAACCACAACTGCAAGAGCGTTGTTTCTGGTGCAGACGCGTGCGATCCGCTCCAAGCAGATCAACGCGGCGCACCAATGCGGATGGGCCGGTGAAGAGTACTTTGCCAGCTTTGACTTCGGACACCGCCCGTATACTATCTCGCATTTATGACGATCTATAATCTCAGCCGCGCCCTGAATCAGATTAACACGATCGTGCATGCTCAGGTTCCTGAAGTGAACACCTTTGCGATGCCATATTTCGCATGCGTGTAGCTCAAAATCGGCGGGGAGGATTGGGTACGGACAGTTCGAACTATCAACTCCGATGCGCGGCAGCACGGCCTTGATAAGTGCGTAGTAAGCCGTCTTAATGCTCGTCCACTTAGCCTCATCAACTCCCAGTGCGAGAACATAGTGATACGGTTGACTGGAGTCGTCAATGTTCGCTCCGGTGTTACCTGCCTCATCGCAATAAAACAGAATCATGTGACTTGCCTTTTCACCTGCCATGTACTTAACAGCGTGTGTTTGCCAACCATCGAGTGTGGCACCCTTGCATATAACGTTCTCAACGGTTCGACTGTATCCTATGTAGGATTGCATTTTCACTTCAAGAGATCAAGGTTCCCCGGCGTTCTCTCGCCAAGCTCGCGTTCTACTCGGATCTTCAGCTTAAGAGTCACCGCAAACCGCCCTTCTTCCATTGAGTAATAACCAAACTGGTTCTTGTGGTTGATCAAGTTGTTTCGAATATAGGATGGTGGTGCCCAACGCATATGATCAAAACAAGTGTAAATATCGTTTTCGTCGAAGGTAGGTTGCCCGATTTGCTGGGTCAGATAATAAGCGGACACGGCAAACTTGTCAGCGTTACTAGACTTCTCGTTGATGGATTTGCTCTCGCAAAAACCCTTAAACGGGATATGTCCTGCCGTTCCAAAAAGGTCCAAATCACCCTTCACCTTGGGTGATGGAGCAGAGCTCGATGATTTCTTTCGTGTATCTCCATTGTCGTCGGACTTTGTGCCTTTTGACGGTTTTGCTCCGCGGGCAGTCTCCGGATGTTCTATGAAATTGCGTCCAACCCGCGTAATTGCAACATTTCCGTCCTTATCGCGATTCAAAAACTTGTAACGATACGCTGCATTATGCACTGACTTGTCTATGCGCGGGACCGGACGTCCAACGAGCCGATAGCATTCTTCGATGTCGTCAAATTCTACCGTATCCCTGCCGAGTTTTTCGCGCAAGTAATACACGATTGCGGTCGTGTATTCAATTTCGCTCTCGCGCAGCTCAAGTGCATCGAGAAATGCTTTCAGTTCATCTACCAGAAGCTCGCTCGGAGCCGACGATAGATCGTCGGAATATCTCAACTGCTGCCGGGCATTGATCCCCATCGCGGGAGCGGGAGCACCAGATGTCTGAGGGTTTTGTTTCATGACTTCAATCACCTTAGATGCCAGATCCTTCAGATCAGGCAGGTGACGCTCAATGAACTCCTCGCTTCCGGTGACCTCGAAGGTCCCCTTGCCGAGGTCTAGACTAAATCTTGATTCTGGCATTGCTCTGCCTTCTCCTTGGATGAATGAACTGACAATCTACTTCAAAACTGAGATCTCTCTGGGTTGGCATACTGTTGAAAACGGTCTCAGTGCAGAACAAGCTGCATTGTTCGCGCCCCGATTTGGCCAATGCCGTTTTGGAGGGTCAAGGAGCAAAACGCGTGCACATTTGTCTGTGATGGAAATATAACACGCCTTTTCAATTTTGTCAAGGCAGCGGAGCAGACCATCAAATTCCAAGCAATAGCGCTAACAATTGTAATTTAAATCACTTGCACAATATGGTTCGATCGAAGCACATCATATTAACAAATTTGATTCCACGTTTTCGCTGCTCTTATGCCTCCACCGTTGAAGAGTCTGTTAGGATACTTCTGTGAGCAGTTCATCTGAATACAATCTCAGCCCAAGACACTCCATGTTGTCTATTGCCCAGTCGCCACAACTTTGCCATTGCCATTCACAGAAGACCATTTGTTGTCAAGAGATATTGTAAGCATTGCGGCACGCATTTGCTTATTTGGCATGGGAGGGGGGGGAGAGGTAATCCAATATGAACGCAAGCCCGGACGCTGTTGATCCGTCTATCGTCATTGTCATATGAATAGCATATTTAGGCCACAAATAGGGCGTAGGAATATGCACCAAGATTCCAACACGTAAACGAGCAAGGAGAGCATCATATCTATTACAATGAACTAACGAAGCCGATTATGACGCACAACAATATCTGTAATTAATTATTTTTCTTTTTTTTATGAGTGTGTTTCTGAATGTGGCTTCTGAAAAACATTGGATGTCTGTCGTTTGGCAAACAAAAAGCCCGCTGATATAGCGAGCTATGTGAGTCCTGCACCAACTGCTAGTTCAGTTCTACGTCTTCAACTGCTTCTTCTTGGCAGCAGGAAACAGAACATTATTAAGGATCAGGCGGTAGCCGGGGGAGTTTTTGTGGAGGGCCAGGTTGGTGGGGGGATCGCCGACTTGGTGGCGGTAGTCTTCGGGGTCGTGGCCGCCGTAGTAGGTCCAGAAGCCTTTGCCGAAGTTGCTGTAGATGTACTTGATCTGGTCGGTGCCTTCATTCTGGCCGAGCACCGTCACACTGGACTTCAAGAACTCCTTGTGGAAGCCGGTGGTCTGACCCATGAAGCCTTTGATGACCGCGGTGTGATCCTGCGTGAGCATGCTGGGGACGGGATCATACTTGGCCGAGAAATCGAACAGCGTGAAGTAGTCGCCTTCGTCGCCGCGCGGCATCATGCCCATGACGGGCGTGACGTCGATATCCGACTTGGCATAGACCATCGGATCGGTAATCAGGTGGAAATTCTGGAAGGCAAAGCACTGGTCGAAGCGCAGCTTGGCATTGTAATCGGGATCGATGGCGTCGCCGTCCATGGCGGGCGCGCAGATGTCGGTCTCCATGGCGGCCATGGCAATGTCATAGCTGTCGGTGGCGCTGCACATGGCAAACATGAAGCCGCCCTGACCGACATAGCTGTGCAGCGTACGCGCCACGGCGAGCTTAAGCTGCGAGACCTTTTTGAAGCCTAACTTGGCCGCGCGGGACTCTTCGGACTGCACCTGCCTGATGTACCAGTCGGCATTGCGGTACATGCCGTAGAACTTGCCGTACTGTCCGGTAAAGTCTTCATGGTGGAGGTGGATCCAGTCATACTTGGACAGCTTGCCGGCCAGAATGTCTTCATCATAGAGCCGGTCAAAGGGAATTTCGGCATAGGTGAGGGCAAGGTTCACGGCATCATCCCACGGGCCGTGCTCGACTTCGGGCGGCGCATAGATGGCAATTTTGGTGGCCTTCTCCAGCAGCACGGTTTCCATGTTATTGTTCTCGATCTGGCTGTAGATCGGTCCGGGATCGCCCACGTTCTCGGAGAGCACACCGCGCAAGCGGCACTCGGCTTCGATTTCCGGAGTCGGGTCCATCATGAAGCTGCCGCCGCGATAGTTCAGCAGCCACTCGACCTTAAGGCCCCGATGCAGCGCATCCCAGGCAATGCCGTAGGCTTTGAGATGGTCGGTCTGCGCAAGGTCCATGGGAATCAGCAGCTTGGCGGCAAAGGCGGGCAGAGCGCAGAGCAACAAGGCAAGGATGAAGGATGAGGGATGAAGGATGAGGCGGAGAATGCGATTCATAGAGTATGTAAAAGATGGATTTAAAGACGTGCCACCGCGTGGCTTGACTTTCGCCCTTTCCTGCTGTATATTGCGCAGAGTAAGAAAGTAGGAAAGTGTGAAAGATGGAAAACAGACCCCGTTCCCGCGAGCCCAAGACATCAACGGCGCGTATCCGCGCCAAGAATCAGATCACGTTGCCGCAGGCCGTTTGTGAAGCGGCCAAGGTGTCAGAAGGAGCCTTTGTCGCGTTCACCGTGGCTCGTAAGCGCACGGTCGTTCCTCCCGGCTCTATTATTCTTTCGCCTCAGTTATTCAGCGACCGCCCTTGGACGGCAGAGGACTGGGAAAAGGCAGAGCAGGAAGCCTATGAGGATATCAAGGCTGGCCGGGTGTCCCGGCGTTACAAGGGCGCAAAAGCGGCCATCGCGGCGCTCAAGTCCAAGAAATAGGCAAGAGACCGTTGCTCTATATTCAATGGACAGATCGGTTCAGGAAAGACTTTGAGGCGCTGTCGAAAGTACATCAACATCAGGTTGCTCGAGCGGTTGAGCTGCTCGACAGGAACTGGCGTTATCCGGGCTTGCAAGTGAAAAAAGTTCATGGGCATCCGGGCGTATGGGAAGCGCGGATCAGCCAAAGCCACCGCATGACCTTCAGCTTTGAAGGAAAGTTCAGAGGCCTGGATGTTTGCATGCTGCGTCGTGTGGGCACACATGCTGTATTCAAGAGCCCGTAGCGCGTCTATTCAACGCCCTTTTTTCACCGGCTCTGCATTCTGATGCAGGGCCGGTCTTGTTTTGTGCGAAGCGCGGGCGGGTCGCACATGAAGATCTGTGCTTTATGCCACATCACCTGCTTGCCCCGCCCCTACCTTTGCTCCTCCTGCGGACGCATTGCTGTAAGTGTCCCTACCCTTTCATCCCTCATCCTTCCGCCTTCATCCTTTGTTAGGCCGCTTGCCGGGCTTCGGCGGGGACGACTTCCAAGGTCAGTTTTTCCACGCCGCGCAGGACCGTGAGCGGGGCGCGGATGCCGACCTGATCTTCGGTGAGCAGGCGGTGCAGATCATCGATGCTGGAGACTGGGTGCTCGCCGTATTCGACGATGATATCGCCCTGCTGCAATCCCGCAAGCTGCGCGGGGCTGTGGTCCTCGATGGACTGCACCAGAATCCCGCTGCCCGCCTGCAAGTGATGAAAACGCACATAGCGCTGGGAGAGCGGTGTGTTCTGTCCGCCGACCCCTAAGTAGCTGCGCTTGACGCGGCCATGGCGGATGATCTGCGAAGCCACAAAACGCGCGGTGTTGACCGCAATAGCAAAACAGATCCCCTGGGCAGTGGGAATTACCGCTGTGTTGACGCCGATGACTTCCCCCCGCGAATTGACCAGTGGGCCGCCGGAGTTGCCGGGATTGAGCGCAGCGTCGGTTTGGATGACACTGTCAATCAGCCGTCCCGAAATCGAGCGGAAAGTGCGGCCCAGCGCACTGACCACTCCCGTGGTAACTGTGGCTTGAAAGCCGTACGGGCTGCCGATGGCGATCACAAGCTGGCCGACGCGGATCTGTGACGAATCCCCGAGGGGCGCGGCGACAAAATCCCCGCCGCCGATACGCAGCACAGCTAAGTCCGTATCGGGATCGTCGCCCACCAGATCGGCACTGTAGCGGCGGCCATCGTTGAGCGTTACATCGAGTTTGGTCGCGCCGTGGGCCACATGGCTATTGGTCAGGATAAAGCCGTCGGGCGTAAAAAAGAAGCCGCTGCCGCCGCCGTGCACTTCGCGCTGGGCATCGGGCCGGTTGCGCATCCGCACCATATGGGCGACTTCAATGCCCACTACGGTCGGACTGACACGCTCGACCACGCCCGTAACGGCCTGCGAATAGGCATCGAGCAGCACCTGCTCGGCGGCCTGTTCCGCGTCGGTTGCCGCAGACGGCTGACCATTGGTCTCGCCCTCCCGCGCCACATTCCAAGGATCGTATTGCATATAAGTATGAATGGAATTTTAATTTCAAAATCAGGGGAGTTTCACCCCCCTTAATCCCCCGTGAACGGAGGACGCTCGGACTGCCCTTCCCCCTTTGAAAAAGGGGGAATCAGAAGGGGGTTCTGAATTTCAGCCTACTGAATCACGAAATCCGTCCCGTCAGCATCCGTGCCTTTTTGCGAGCTTCTTCAAGATAGATGGAGCGCGGACGGGCGGCGAGGAAGTTCTGGAATTCGGTGAGCGCGGTTTTGTCGTCGTGCAGATCTTCCATGCGGATCACGGCGCGCATGTATTCGGCGCGGTCGACGTCCACCGATTCGGGGAAGTTGGCGATGAAGGTGTCCAGCACAGCGACCGCGCGCTGCGGCTGGCGGGCATCACGCAGTGTAAGAGCCTGCGAGTAGCGCGCCCATTCGGCAAGCTTGCCGGTCTTGGCCAGGCTGGCCGCCGAGTCATACTTGGACGCGGCCAGGGAATCCTGATTGCAGAATTCGGCGTAGTCGCCTTCGGCAAAGACACGCACCGCGCCGTGAAAGCCGCCTTCACCGAGCACCCCGCTGTAGAGCACGGCTTCATTGAAGCCGCTGTTCATGGGGCTGCCGGTCTGGATGCTGTCCAGAATCGCCATGGCACCGGCCAGCGAATCGCGCCACAAGTTGGCATGGGCAATCCGCAGCAACGCCTGTGTGGCATCCTCATTCATGGCCGTGCCGTTCAGATGCACCACGTCGGACCAGGCCTTGACGGCGTCGTCGAAGTCGCGCATAAAGGCGTGACAATCGCCGATCCGCAGGCCAATCTGCGCGCGGGGAATAGCGGTTGCCCGCTGCCACAGTCCCTTGTACATACCGAGCGCGTCGGTGGGATTGTGATCATGGTTCAGCATGATTTCCGCGATGCGAAAGCGGGCTTCGTCGGCCTCGCGGGCGGTGCCGTGCATGGACACAAAGGACTCATAGGCGCGCTTGGCTTCACCCGCCTGATCCAGCGCTTCAAGGCACTTGGCCAATCCCAGTTCGGCGCGCGCGGCAACATCAGCGGGCGGTTTCCACGACAGGACCTTCTGAAATCCGCGCCGGGCGACGGCGACGGATTTCTCCGTGAGAAACTGCTGCGCCTGACCCAGCGTTTCGGCGCCGTTGCCGTGGGAGAGGGAATCGGCGGCAATGGTGGCCTCCAGCGATTCATCCGGATGCCCGGTCTTGTGGGCGTAGCCAGCGATCATCCGCCAGAGAATGGGATTTTTGCGGTCGCGCTGCACGGCCTTGCGCAGCACGGCGCTCACCTTGGGCGAAACGGTGGAATCGTCCGGAAACATTTCAAGATAGTTCATCGCCACCTGCCAGCTCGCGGGAGTGTTCTCCGCATAGACCAGAAGCTGTTCGGTGGCCCCGGCATAATCCATCTGGCCGCGCAGACCCAGCGCCAGTTCCAAAGCCATATAGGCGGGCTGTTTGCTCTCTTTGCGGAAATCGCGGATCAACTTCTCGCTGTCTTCCCAGCGGCGATTCTGCTGCAATACCATCACCAGGGCGCGGATGGTCTCGAAGGTTTTGCCCTGCTCTTTCAGCGCGGCGTTCCACACTTCCCACGCTTTCTTTTCGTCACCGCGGGCAAGAGCCAATTGCCCAAGCTGCAGCTCCAGCGCATAGGTGCTGGTGGGATCCATGGGGCTGATCACCTGCCCGCGCAGTTCGTTCTTGTGGATCCACTCGTTTAAGAACCGTTCGGCGTCATCGTACTTTTTGAGTACAATCATGTCGCGCGGCACACCCTGCACGGCCTCGACATTCCACGGCGAACGGTTCGCCAGTTCCTGCCAGATGGAGAGTGCGCGGGCATAGTCCCCCGCCGCTTCGGCGCGGCGGGCGCGTTCGGCCATGACCGCCTCGTCGGAGACCACCTTGGAGGGCGGCTTGCCCGTCATCGGCACCGGAGTGATTTTGACCTGCGCCTGAACGACGGTCCAGAGCAGACCGAGCAGTATGAGCAGCAGCGCGAGGCGAATGGGGCGTGTGGAAGACGTCATCTATTCCTTAATCCTATTGAGATTCACCACGGCAAAACCGGAAGCGGTGCCCCAGATGGCCGAAGCCACAGTATCGGAAAACCAGTGCTGGTTGGTGCTGATCCGCTGAAAGGCGGTCAGGGAAGCCAGCGCGTAACACACGGCGGCCAGTGGAGCCGATTGCGATTCCAGCGCCAGCACCGACGAGAGCGAAAACGCGGCAGCCACGTCTCCGGACGGGAACGACGTGTGGCGATAGCGCAGGCGCAGTCCGCCGAAGGTGTACGGTCCCTGATTCAAAAATGGGCGGCTGCGCCCCAGCAGATGCTTCAGGATTTCCGTGCCGATAAAAGCCGCGGCATAGGCCTCGACAATTTCCACTCCCATGCGGCGCGTCTTGGCATGATTGGCGGCGATGCCATACAGATACAGACCGCTGGCAGTGCCGAGAATCAGTCCGGGAGTCTGGTAAAGATGGCCGATGCGATTGACTTGCCGCACCCACGGACCGCTAAGTTTCGTCGCCGTAGCGGTAATGCGGCGGTCGAAGGCGGAAGCCAGTACCACGCCGGTGGCCAGTCCCGCCGCGGACACGTATGCCGCGCGGCGTTTGTGGAACGGCAGATGCAGCAATTTTTCCGCAATGATCAGCGCGCCGCGAAAATCCGTGCCCAGCTGCGAGCCGAAGCGGGGGAACATCCTGTTCAGTACATGCCGCGCCTTCATTACAGATCCACAGAAAAAGCAATGATCATGGGCTGTGCGCTGGCTGAGATCTTGACCGGTGAGGAGGCCCGCAGCCGGTTGTAATGTACCACACCGAGGCCGACCGCCGTGCCCCAGGCCGCACCGGCTATGGTATCGGAAAACCAGTGCTGGTTGCGGTTCATGCGTTGAAAGGCAGTGAGGGCACCGAGGCCATAGAATAAAATGGTTGTGGGAACGGTATGCACTTCGGCGGCAAGCACTGAGGCGAAGGAAAAGGCCACCGTCACATCTCCCGAGGGAAAGGACTGGTGGCCGTTTTTCACACTCGGACCGGAAAAACTGAACGGGCCGTCATTTTCATAGGGACGATGCCGCCCCACCACATGCTTGACAATCTGCGTGCCCGCGCCGGCGATGGCATAGGATTCCATAATCTCCCAGCCCACGCGCCGCACACCGGGCCGGCTTTCCAGCGCGCCATAGGCATAGAGCGCGCCCGCGGTGCCGAAAATTACAAACGGCGACTGGTAGGCGTGGCCGATGTCATCCACCGTCTTCACCCACGGATCATTCAGCTTGCGCACGGCTGTATGCACCGGACGGTCCAGCGTCGTGCTGAGCACGATTCCCGAGAGAAGCCCCGCCGCCATCAGATAGTCCCCGGTGCTGGCATGCAGGGGCGCGCGTACCATGTCGCCGGTCACGTGCCAGGCGGTGTGGGCTTCGGACTTGAAGCTTTGGGCAAAGGCAAAGCGTGGCACAACCACCAGCACAACCAAGGCGAAAACCACTCTCATTGTCATCCTGCATTTGTCTTCAAATGCAGGATCTCTCCGTTTCCTGCTCCCCGCGAGATCCTGCATCCGAAGAAGGATGCAGGATGACAATTGAAGGAAGGCAGACAAGCTACTCGCAGTCGTGCTGCGCGCAACAGACTGTTCGGTTATTTCCATTTTGATAGTGCGTCGAAATATTGGCGGATGAGTTGCTCATAATCCGGAGTATATTTCGCGTCAAGGGCCCGCAACAGGTCCTCGCGCAATTGGTCGGTGCCGGGGCGGCTCGGAAGCTGCTGCGGAGAGGCGCGTACGACATCCATGCCGGGACGCGATTGCCGCTGCGGAGAGAATTCTTTTTCGCGCTGCGCCCGCTGGAAATCGAGCAGGCGCGATTCGATGTGCTCCTGCTTTTCCGTGGTGCGGTCGGTAACGTTGCGGTTCTCGAGATCCTTGGCCACCTCTTCCATTTCCTTGGCGACGTCATCCAGCCGCCCGAGGCTCTGCTGCGAGGCGGCGGCCTCCTGCGACAACTCCTGGGCGGATTTCTGCAGCGCGCGCTGCTCGACGGCGAGCTTCTGCATGCCCGCCTGCTGACCCACGGTCAGGGTGCCGGGATTGTTGTTGCCCATCATATCCTGCGTCTGCTGATTGAGCTGCTGCTGCTGCATGGCCATCATGCCGGCCTTGCCCGCCGCCGAATTGGGACTCGGCTTGCTGCAGGCGCTGCGGCAACTTGAGCAGGACTGGTTGCTCTCTTTGAGGGCGCTGTTCAGTGCTCCCAGCGCAAGCTGGCGGTAGTAGCCCATGGTGCGCGGATCGCGGCTCTGCGATGCGCCGCCGGCCTGTTCCATCTGCTGCATGGCGCCGTAAATTCCCGCCATGAGCTGCGGCGTAACAAACATGGACTGCTTGGCAAGGTTCTGCACGTCATCGTTGACGCGGCTCAACTCCTGACGCAGATTCTCCTGCTCTTCGGCGCTCTGGGCAAGCTGCGGACTTCCGCCCTGCAGCTTCTCCGAATCCTTCCACAGCTTCTCCTGCCGCATGGACAGATCGAGGAGCTGGTCGCGGGTGCGTTCGAGTTTTTGCAGCGTCTCCAGGTCCTGATCGGTCTGCATCTGCTGGCGAATGCTCTGCATCTGTTCGGAGAACTCGGACATCTTGCGGCGCATCTGCCGGCCTTTCTTTTTGGCCGACTGATTCTGGTTCATGCTCATGGTCTGGGAGTTCTTCTGCATCTCCTGCGGAAGCTGCTCCTGCTCCATCTCCTGCTGCAGCGCCTGCATCTTTTCCTTGGCCTGCATGTTCTGCTTCTGCATCTCTTCGGAGAGCTTCTTGGCCTCTTCCTGAATCTTGGCCATCTCTTCGGCAAGCTTCTTCTGCTCTTCGGAGTTCTGCGGGGACGATTGTGGCGTGTTCTGGTCCATCTTCTCGTTGAGCTGGTCCTGCTTGCGGCCCAGTTCGTCGAGACGGCGCGTCAGTTCATCGAGCTTCTTGGCGGTCTTGAGCTGTTGCAGGAGGTTCAGCGCCTGATCCAGCGCCTTCTCGAACATCTCCTGTGTCATCTTGAAATTCTCGAGCGCCTTGCGGACTTCCTCTTCGCTGGGCTGCTTCATCGTCTGTTGCAGCCGCTGCAGGGCCTGCCGCATTTCCGGTGTGATGACTTCCTTCACCAGTTCCTGAATCTTCTGGAACTTGTCCATCACCTGCGGCGAGAACATGGCCTGCTGGTTCATCTGGTCGGAAGCCTTTTGCATCTGCTCGGAGATCTGCTTCAGCGCCTCATTCATCGCCTGCTGTTTATCCAGCAGCTTCTGGATTTCCTGCTTCTTCTCCCAGCTCATCTCCGGGTTGGACTTGAAGTCCTGCACGGCTTCGTCAACCTTCTGGCGAATGTCTTGCGATTCTTTGAGCAGATCGGCCAGCGAGATTTCGCGCGTTTCGGCTTCCTGATCCTGCTTCTCGAACAGTTCGGACATGGAGGGGAAGCGGAGCGTGCGGGTTTCACTGCGCGCGCGCTTGGGTCCGTGGATACCGTCATTATCCCAGGCTTCGACAAAGATCAGCACCTGATCTTCAGGCAGCAGATCCAGTGCCGACAGATCAAAGGTCATCTCGCCGCGAGCCTTGCCCGGCTCGATCAGGTGATAATCCAGCGGCAGGGATTTGTACTTGCTCTCATCGCTCTGTGCTTCGGTGGGCTCGGAGGTGGTGGTGCGATAGTAGCGCAGCGCCATGCGCGTAAAACCGAAATCGTCCATCGCCTCGGCGGTAACGGGCACTTTGGAACTGGCGGCAATGTCCACATCCTGCGACGGCTGGACCAGGCTGACCAGCGGCGGCTCATCGGGCCGCGCGGTGATACGGTAAAGAATCGGATCGCGGTTTTCGAGGCCGTCGGCGTCTTTCAGATGCAGCTTGTAATAGCCGCTCTCGGTCACGCTGAAATCCGTGCTGGCGCGGGAGCCTTCCACGGTAAGGGATTTCAGGAGGCCTTCACCCCCACCCCCCTTAGTCCCCCCTTTTTCAAAGGGGGGAGACCCGAGAGAAGCGGAATCCTGCGGCGGGGCGCTAACGGCGGGTTTCAAAAATTCCATGTCCGCGCGGGAGAGCTTTTTGGTGGCGGCCAGTTCGAGATGCACCTTGGTGCCGATTACCGCGGCGACGTCGCCGACATTTTCATCAAGCACCTGTTCGGGCAGCCTGGTGTAGGCGGGCGGCGCCAGACGCAGCGAGAGGAAACGCACGGCGGGAAGTTCCTGCACCTGCACATCATACTCGGGAGTCTTTACGCGGCCTTCATGCGCCCAGTAGGTAAAGGGTGCGCTGACGGAGCGATAGACGTAACGGAAAACGCCGTTGTCACTTTTCAGATTAATGGGTTCGCTGGCGTTCTTGCCCTTTTCGAGCCGCTCGATGGTGATGGCAGCGGGAGCTTTGCCGGAAGCGGTGACTTCCACGATCAGCGAATCGCCGCGCACAAGCTGCGCGTTGCCGGGTTTGACCGACAGCGCAAACGGTGCAGGCGGTTCAAAATCCTGTCCGGGTTTCATCACGCGCTCGCCGGCGGACAAGAGAGATTCTCCCGCAAACAGAAAGAGCAGCACGGCCACGCCGCCGGCCACCATGGCCAGCCGTCCGGAGAGCTGCACGGGGCGCTTTTCGGGAAGGGTGCGCGGATCAAGCGGTCTTAAGTCTTCGGCGACTTCGCGTCCGGCTTCTAAAATCAGTTCGGGAGAATAGCCTTCGCGGTTGGCGCCTTCCACACGCTCCAAAAGCTGTAAGGCATTCAACACGCGGTCGCGAATGCTGGGCATGCGCCGCGCATAGTCGCCGGCCAGAGTCTTGTCATCGGGAGCAAACACGGTAAAGCGCAGAACGGGCCAGACCACGCCGAGACCGAGCGCGGCGAGAGCGGAGATCCCCCACAGCGCAAGCAGCACGGCCCGCGCGGTTCCGGAGAGATGTCCCAGAGCTTCGACGATCATGATCACCAGACTGATGGCAATCAGCCCGGCCAGCGCCGTCAACGCGCCGGTCTTCAAGCGGTTGGTCAGCACCGCGCGGCGCAGCCCACCCATCCAAGTGTGGATCGTCAGTAATACTTCACGCGCACCCATGAGTACTCCCAAAAAGCGAAAAGGCGAAAAGCGAAAAAGCGAGAATTAATATTCTGGATTAGGTGGCCGGTTCCATCCGGCCACACGCCGCGGAATAGAACACGAGGCTAATATGGTTTATACCTGGAACCGCCAGCCAAGAGTCAGAGCCGCAGCATCGGGGAAAGCCGTGGGCAATCGTTCGAGGCCGTGCTGCAGTTCCAGTTCCAGCACAGGACCCGATGGTTGCGTGGGAAGGAATTGCGTGCGAAAGGCAAGATGTGCCCGCCACTGCGAATCCAGACGGATACCCTTCTGACCGGTGTGATAGTAATCATCCAGCTTGGAGAACACCTGATGATTGCCGATGCCCAACGCCAGTTCCATGCCGTCGGGCTTATGCGTTCGGGTATTGTGGCCAACGATGTATAAGCGCACGGCCTCGGAGAACCGACTCTGCGGCCGCCAGTTCTGTTGATTTGTGGAGTACCACGACGACGACGACGGCGAGTTACTGATGTAGCCGATGTGCCGCTCTGTTGGATAGGGTCCGGTAAAGCCGAAGACGAATTCCAGCGGCACATGCTTGCGGAGCCAGCCCGGCGCATCCATCGTCGCCTGCAAATGCAGCGTGTACGGCGAGGCTCCCACCATCGCGGAATTCCCCGAGAAGGCCCCGAGTTCCGCGCCGCCGCTGATTGAAATCCGCTGGTCCGCCAGCGTCGTCTGCGCCATACACAGCGCGCCGATGACAATCATCCCCAAAGTTCGCGGGATCATGAAACCCTCCCCTGAAGTTAGATGCCAAGAGCTGAAGAAGCCAAGAAGCCAAAATCAAATGGTTGCATTTTGACCGGTTGTGGATTCGTTTCTTGTCCGGCGGGCGGGTTGCGCATGTTACATCCGATGCTGCGCTGCATCTTTCCGCTTAACCCGCCCCTACAGGTCTTCGTTCATCCTTCATCCCTCCGCCTTCATCCTTCTCTTACATCGGGCGGGCGATGTAGAAGATCAGGGCCAGCACGCCGAGCACGGCGATGATCGGATGCAGAATGGCCAGCCAGCGGGGGATGGTTTTCTTGGCCTGATCCTGTGAGAACAGAATCAGCCCCCCCACCGCGGCAATGGCAAAGAACACAATTGCCGTAATCGGCGCGGTCCCCGGTGCGGCTTTGCCCGCAAAGATCAACAGAATAATAAACGCGATGACGACAATCAGACCATGAACATACACGGCAGTTGTGGGCGTGGGACGGTTCTTGAAGATGGCCGTCCAGACGATGACCCCGAAAATTGCCCCGACCAAAAACAGGATTAGCGATACCACTGGCATGATCGTTCTCCTCTATGTTCTTTATTACGGTCAGCAAATCCTTCACCATAAGGTAAGGATGGAGGATGAATGTGAGCATGATTAAGACTGCAAACAGAACCCCCTTCTGATTCCCCGCTTTCAAAGAGGGAAGGATCAGAGACATCGCGATGGCCTTAAGCTTCGCGGCGGCAGGACACGCTACCCTTCGCGGCGGCAGGCCTCTTGGGTCCTGGGCCTGCCCCGCTGGGCGATACCGTGGCCATGGACTCAGCACGCGGGAGCGTGCTGGCTAGTCCGGGTAAGGGATGCCGCATGGGAAAAGAGGGACCGCGCGGTATTCCCGCGCTGTCCCCCCGCCAAAGGCGGCCCCGGGTCAAGGGCTCAGCCCTTGTTAGTTCATGTCGTCGGTGAAGCCATTGGTTTTGTGCGAGCCATCGCAGTAGGGTTTGGTCTGTGAGCCGCCGCAACGGCAGAGCGTAATGACTTCTTTGGTTTCGAGAGTCTCACCTTTGGAGTTGGTGAGGACCGTCAGGTTGTAGACACGAAGCGGGCCATTGTGCCTGACCAGAATGCTGGTCACCTTAGGTTCGATGGACTCGGGTCCTTTAGGCTCTTCCATTTTTTCCTTAAACGATTAGCTGAACAGGTCAGACAGAAAACCGCGGTTCCGGGTACCATGGCTTGGATGCAAATGGGACCACTCCTCTGTTGCCCCGAGGTGAACCGCGCCGCTCAGTTCGGGCCGGGAAGATTCGGCATTGGCGCGTTCGATCACCTTATCCAATTCTGTCCGGTCCATCCACACGCCCCGGCAATTGGGGCATTCATCTATCCGCACTCCCTGCCGCTCGGCGGACTTCAGCTCCACAGAACAGACGGGACAGGTGCGGGGTTCTAATTGCGATTTCTTCATTACGCCTTCCGATGATTGTCGAAATCTGAAAGCCCCCCTTATACTAAGGGGGAGACTCCGATCCTTCCCCCTTGGAACAAGGGGGAATCAGAAGGGGGTTCCGCTTTCAGGCTTTTTATTCCACTCCTCTGCTCAGCGCATAGACAATCACGTTGGTTCCCATTTTCATGGCGGCGTCGTGCTTCTCGGGGGGATCATTGTAGACCGAAGGATCCTCCCAGCCGTCGCCAAGGTCCGATTGGTAATCATAGAACGCGACCATCACGCCGTTCAGGAACAGGCCTAAGCCTTCCGCCGGCAGATTGTCGTGCTCATGGATTTTCGGACAGCCGTTAGGGAACTGGTAGAGGTTATGATAGACCGGATGGCTGAAGGGGACCTCCATCCAATCGGCATCGGGGAAAACTTTCTTCATCTCCCGGCGGAAGCTCTTGTCCATCCCGTAATCATCATTGGCGAACATAAAGCCGCCCGCCGCAAAGTAGCGGTGCAGGTTGGCCACGTCATCCGCGCTGAAGGAGACGTTGCCGTGGCCTGAAATGTAGATGATGGGATAAGAGAACAGCTCCGCCGATCCCGGCTCGACCGCCGCGGGTTCGGGTGCAATATCAATATTGGTATTCGAGCGCACGTACTGGAACAGGTTGCACAGCGCGCGGCCATCTTCATACCAGTCGCCGCCGCCCTTGTACTTGACCAGGCCCACCGTCACCCGGCTGCCTTTGTCCTTGGTGGAAACCGGCGGGGAAGGTGCCGTCACTAATAATGATAGGATAGCGCAGGCCAGAAGCAGTACAATGGCCTTTTTCAAACGGTGTGTTTTCAATGGACTGTGCGATGCGTTGGAGTTTTCGGGTAACTCTTCTTCAACTCTTTGATATCCCCGACAGTTGCGCTCACTTTTCCGCCTGCCGGATTTGCCCTTTCGCGTCAAAACCAGATGCCGCAGGAATAATATAGCTAACTCCTGATTCAAAAGCACATAGCCCACCAAAAAAAGTGCCCGGGTCACGATGAACCCGGGCATGTTCAGGAGGCTAAGCGGCTACCGACTACTTAGCCTCGGTGCGCTGCAGACCGCCACTATTGCGGCTTGTCGACAAACTGAAGATAGGACTCTTTGCCGAACGGCACTTTCCCGGCCATCACGCCGAAGGGCCAGTAGCCCGCTTTGGGAGTTGCCGGAACCATGATCCGGTTGCCGGTATTGGTCGCTCCGGGAGCCAACTGCTCGGTGATAATCACTTGGTAATTCTTGCGTGGGTCATAATTTACCAGCCACTGCACGGGAGTCTCCAGCAGGTGCTCGCCGCGCATGCCTGTAATGGTGGTGTCTCCGTTGGACGGCACAATCACGTTGCCGTCTTCGAGCAGTTCCACAATAATGCTGCGCGTCGCGCCGGTAGTATCGCGGGTGAGATCAAAGTCACTGAGCAGGACCTTTTGCAGGATCACCTGATGGGTCTGCGCCTTGCCCGGATAGCCCGGATCGGCGGCAGGGGCCTTGTGCTTTTTGGCCTCGCTTGCCCCAGCCAGAGCCAAGACCAGGATCAGGGCAAGTATAATAGGGTAAGAGCGTCTCATAATAAACCCCGAATAATTGAGAGTAAGTCTAAGATAACACTGCACTAAGCAATAACTTTCCTTGAGTCTTATACCATCGTGGGCCGGGGAGGAGTTCCGGGGGAGGGATGAAGGACTGTCTATTTGGACAACCAGTTAATCTACTTCGAGTGCTTTCCCTATGACCTTAAGCACACCCCGTTGCCGGATCGGCAGATTGTCGGCGTTGCATTCATAATGTAGCTCTGCCTCTTCCCCAGCCCGAAGACTACATAGCAATCGGAGCTCACCCGACTTCGGGGTGTTTTCGAAGTTATGGGACAATCGTGTGCAGTCAAGCCGTATGCGGTCTCCATCCATAAACAGCCTTGGAACCTTGTGAAGAATGTCAAATGTATTCGGGTTATCTACAGACAAGAGTGTCGCATTCTTCCGCATTCGCACCAAGCCCAAGCGTTGTGCCATCGACCACTCCGACCCCATTCCATGCTCTGCGCGATATGTCATCTCGGCAAGTTCCCTGTCGGTTCGCTTCGCTAGCTCGACAATCCCAACAACATAGTCGGGTCTTCCCTCAGGGATCGAGATCGAGAGCTGCTTAACTTGGCCCATATATTTGAATTCGATTTTGGCGTTCGGGGTAAGGAATACCGTGATGTTTTCGGCCGGAGCAGTCCCGTTGTTTGTTAGTACTAACATCGGCTCTACTGCTCTGCTCACCGCGTCAATACCTCTATTTACCGCATTACAGTCCTCTTCTACTTTCCTTGCAAGCTTCCTCAACTTGTCTACATAGGCAAAAAACTTTTCGATATCGTCGACCTCTACTGTAACAAGAGGACCCCCGAACTCGGTGAATTTCTGTTGGCAAGCTTCCAAGTAATGTTTGATTCGCGGCGTATGCTCATTGACGATCGCTATCTCCCCATCTGTTGGCATCAAGGAGGCAATCTTCTCCAGAAGCGATTCGCGCGACAACTCTGGCAATGCAGGAACATCAAGACATGTTTTGCGGTCAATGTCAGCTTCGCGCCATCTAAGGGCAAGTGCTGGCGTCGGGCCGGTATGAACGTAGAAGTTTCCTATCATTCTTGGCGTCATTGGACACTTTTGCCCGTCACGCCGGATGAGATATCTGCCGCCCCCCGTGCAGTACGGCTTGCTTTGCCCTTCAGGAATAGAGACTATATATATTCCACGCCCATCTTCATCAGTCTCGTCTTCTATCGAAATGGGAATCCGGTCGAGGGTTTGGTCTGCTCGCGATTGAATCTGCCCTCTTGTTCTGTCGCAGATTTCTATGCCGACGACGCGTCCAATATGCCGTCCGTTTTCATCTTCAGCGTCTTCAACTCCGATCAAACACACACCACCACTTGCATTCGCGAAAGCCACAAGAGTATCATTGAAGTCTTGTGTGACCTTGGTTTTGTACTCGACTTCAATGTCCTCTCCGCCAGCAAGCAGCCTTTTTGTTCCCTCCGATAATGACATAGGGTGACATCAATTATTAGGTTCACGGGTCGGCTGCAAGCAGCCGACACCGCGTGGTTAAGAAGAGCTATCATTGTTGGGGATTCCGTTCCGAGACGGAACGGAATGACAAGCCGGGGGGAGCAGGCGTTTACCGGAATCTCTTCAATTCCTCGTATTGGAACTCCCACTCCGGCGTTTCGAGGATGCCGGAGGGGCGTGCCGTATACCATGGGGAGCGGGGGAAGAGGACCGTGCGGAGGATTTCGATTTGCTGGGCGGGCATGTAGCTTTGGGCGAGTATAAAGACGCGTTCGCCTTTGTCATTTTCGGCCACGTCCACCACCAGCACGGCATGGCCGGGAGAGCCACCGTGAATAAACACATCACCGATTTCGACGCGCGACGGATCGCTCACCGTCTGAAGTTCTTTGCTTAAGGACAGCGTGCCCGCATAGCGGAAGACTGTCGACAGGTAGCGGCGGAAATTGGCGTAACTGCTGTCAGGACGGGCGGCGGCTTTCCATGTGACCCGGTTGCCGCGCACCTCGGGCCGCAGGCCTTTCTGCCACTCGGTCCAGGCGGCTTTGTCGCCGCTGGTAAAGTGAAAGACAATGTCGCGGTCGCGGTGCACCGAAAACAGATACTCGGCGCGCAGGCGGATGATGGCGTCGGCACACTGCTGCAAGTCTTCGGTTCCGGCGTCGATGTCAAGCACCGCCGCATGGGGCTGCTGATTCTGTTTGGGTGCGCCGTTGAAAAGCTGCACCGGAGGGTTGCCCGGCAAAAGGGGCAGGCCGCGCAGCCACGCGCCGAAGGAACCTTCAGGCTGGGCCAGACGCAAAAAGCCTTGCGGCGGATCGAACCGCGACGCAAGGCTTTCAGTACTCTCATGATGCCACAGGTACAGAATTGAACTCTGGGCGAAGACGGAAAAACCAAAAATGATAAATGAAAAACTAAAAAGAAAACGAAGACTACTCTTCCTTTTTAATTTTTCATTTATCATTTTTCATTTCTCTTCAGATTCTCTTTTCGATAAACGTTTCGCCGGTCAGGTCTTTGGCCCATTTGCGGAAGACTTCATCCTGTTTTTTCATCAGGGCCATGCGCTGGATGCGGTCATAGTCGTCTTCCAGCGTGATGGGACGGGCATTGATGCGGTCGGCAACAAGGATCACGTGCGCGCCGAAGCGGGTACGCACCGGACCGGCCACGTCACCTTTCTTCAGACCGGCAATGGCGGGCTTGAAATCCGCCGGGATTTCATCCGGACTGAACCAGCCGAGGTCGCCACCCTTGCCCGCCGTCTTGAGATCGGTGGAGTACTTAGCCGCAAGGTCACCGAAGGGCACTCCGCCGCGAATGGCCTTAACCATCGAATCGGCGCGGGCATTGGTGCGCGCGAGGTCGGCGTCGGTCGGACCGATCTTGAAAAGGATGTGGCTGGAGGTAATCTTTTCTCCTGTGCGGCTGTCCACACGGATCAGATGCACGCCGAACTGCGAGGCCACAGGCTGGGAAATGTCGCTGGGCTTGAGATTGAAGGCCACCGCTTCATATTCGGGAACCAGATCACCGCGGTTGGTGGTGCCGAGCTTGCCGCCTTTGGACGCCGTGCCCGGATCATCGGACAGATGCGTCGCCGCATCCTCGAAGGTCATCTTGCCGGAGGTGATCAGCGTGCGCACCGAGTCGGCCTTATGCAGGGCGGCATCGATGGCGCTCTGCGAAACCGTATCGGCCAGCAGAATATGCGCCAGCCGCACACCGTCTTTGAGGGGTGGAATCGAATCCTTGTAGGTCTGCCAGAACCGCTGCACGTCGCCGGGGCCGGCCACGATGCCTTTGAGCTTCTCCTGCTTGACCTTGTCGATCAGCAGGCCCTCTTCTACCAGCGGGCGGAACTGCCGTTTGAGTTTGGCCAGCGGCATGCCGTAGTATTCTTCGAGCCGGTCCTGACCGCCCGCCTGTTCGGTGAGCGATTTGATGCGCGCGTCCAGTTCGCCGTCCACCGTCTTGGTGTCCACCGTAACGGTATCGAGGCGGGCCTTGGCCAGCAGCACCTTCTGCAGAATCAGTTCGTCAAGCACCATCTTGCGCAGGCTGTCGAGCTGCGCGGGGCGCATGGCATCCATCGCCGCCTGCGAGCCGATATTGTACTGCACGTACTGCGAGAGTTCCGATTCCAGAATAATATCATTGTCCACCACCGCCACGATGCGGTCAATGATCTTTTCCTGATCCGCCGCGGTGGCCAGATGCACCATCATCAGAGCCACAAAGAGCAGCGCGGCCAGACGGAGGAGTCTTGGCATATAAAGGGTACCTTAATTGATTGCACTTTTGGCCGTCTCCCCCCCTTGATCTCCCCGTTGATGCGGGGCAAGGGCTTAAGCCCTTTGTCTCTGATCCTTCCCCTTGGAACAAGGGGAAATAAGAAGGGGGGTCTGGTATTCCTTCCGTCCGCTTACAGCGAATCCGCGAGGATTTTCACGGAGTAGCGGGAGCGGAGGCGGGTCATCAGGGAGTCGAGCCGCTTGTGGCCCTGCTCTGCCATCAACCGCGCCATGATCTCATCGCGCACGGCGGCAAGGTCCAGCACGGTTCCCGCCGGGTAGATTTCCATCATGCGCACGACACGGTAACCGTCATCATACGGATGGGGAAAGGTCACCTCACCGGGTCTTAAACTGGACACTTCCTTCTGAAGATCCGCATCCAGTTCCGAAGCTTCCGCCAGCCATTTGCCTTCGGAAGTGATATCCCCCGAGGCCACCAGGCTGGTGTCGCCGCGCAACAGATCATCGCGGAAACGCGCCATCAGTTCCTTGCCCCGCGTCCAGTAGAGTTCCACCGAGTACATATCCATAGGCCGCAGGAATTCCTGCTGATGGGCCTTGTAGTAAGCGGTGACCACCGAATCCGTCGGCGGCGGAGCGGAGAGTTCGGAGAGCATTTTGGCGCGGTACATCTCGGAGCGCACACCGGTCAGTTTGGCCGTGATCTCCGGATCCTTGTCCATGTGGCGCTTCTGGCCTTCGAGGTCCACCAGCACGCGCTCGGTCCAGGCTTCGATCAGCCGCACACGGTCCGGCTTTTCCAGAGAATCGGCCGGCATTCCGGCCAGCGCCGAAAGTCCGGCCTTGGTCAACTCCCGCGATCCGACCTTGGCCAACACCTGCTTGTCGGCCCGGCTGCTCTTGCTGCAGGCAGTGAACAGGAGCAGAAAGCAGAAAGCTAAAAGCAGATAGGGAGCAGAGCAGAACCCCCTTCTGCTTCCCCCTTTTTCAAAGGGGGAAAGGCCATCGGGTCTCCCCCCGTTTACGGGGGGACTAAGGGGGGTCGGGTCTCCCCCCTTAGAATAAGGGGGGATTACAGGGGGGTAAGTCTGCTCTTGAAGACTCGGCATCATCATGTACAGGTTACTGCGGCCGTCCGGCGGGGGCGGGGGCGGCAGGCTTGGCGCCGGCGGGGTTCGGTTCCACCGGCCAGACCGAAGCAAGCACCTTGGCATCGACTTCGTATTTGAAATCCTTCAGGCTCTTCTCTTCGAGCGCCTTCATGGCGGCATCGGTCATCGCCTGACGGTTCTGCCGCTTGACTTCGGCCTGAGCTTCTTCAAAGGTCTTGGTACGGGACGGATCGATGCTCAGCAGTTGGATGACCGAGAAATTCTTACCGCTGGGAGTCACCGGCGAAACGTCGCCCGGCTTCTGCAGGGTAAAGGCGGTCTTGCCGATCAGGCCGAAGCGCTTTTCTTCGAAGGGTCCGATGCGGCCGGTATCCGGCTGGGTCGATTCCTTCTCGTTGAAGCGCATTGCCAGCTTTTTGAAATCCTCGCCCTTGACGGCGCGGTCACGGATACGGACGGCCTTCATGGAGTCGGCCTTGACGAAAATCTCGCGCACGGTGCGCATTTCGGGCTGGATGAAATTCGACAGATGGGTGTCGTAGAAGCGGCGGTCATCGGCATCGGTCGGGCGGACCTTGTCGCTGACTTCAACCTTTTCGAGCTGGCCGATCAGGCCTTGGCGCATTTCGGACTTGGCTTCCGGATCGTTCATCGCCTTCTTCAGGTAGCCCTGGCTCTCGGCGTCCTTTTCGAGGAACCCCGGCTCGACGATGGAATTGATCAGGTCGATCACCACCTGCTTGTTGTTCCATTCCACGCGATGGGCATTGGGGCCGATCTTGGTAACTAAGCTGTCCACCGTCACCTGGCCGCCCTTATAGGTCGCCACCACCTGCTTCTTTTGGTCGGCGGTAAAGACCGTTGCCAGATCCTGATTCTTGGGAGTCTGCGGATCGTCGAGCTTCTTGCGGAAGGTCTCGATGTTCGCATCCTTATACTCAAGACCGTAACTCTTGTGCAGATTCTCGACATAAATCCGGGCCTGATCCATCAGCTTCTGGCCTTCAATCTGCTTGAGCTGCGCCTTGATATTGTCCTTGACATCATCAAAGGCGGCGCGACCCTGCACCGGGCGGCGCTCTTCGACCAGAATCAGATGGTAACCATAGTTGGTGCGCACGGGGCCAACAATCTGGCCGGGCTTGCCCGACCATGCGGCTTCCTGAAACTCATCGACCATGCGGCCCCACTGGAACCAATCGAGATTGCCCGAGTCCGCCGCGGAGGTGGCGTCGTCGCTGAACATCTTGGCGGCTGCCTTGAAGCTGAGCCCGCCGGCAATCGCCTTCTTAATGGAATCGATCCGCGCCTTGACCCGCAGGGTGTCGCCATTCAGCGAGTCCGGCGGCGGAGTCTTAAGCAGGATGTGCCGCGCCTTGACTTCTTCTCCCGACTGCTCATAGAAGTGCTTGGCCGCCGCATCGGTGATCACGGCGTTGATGACCTTGTCCTGATAAAGCAGATCCAGCGCCTTGCGGCGGGCCGACTGTTCCAGTGCCTTGGCAATCTCGGGCTTCTTGTCCAAACCCATCGAGACGGCTTCCTGATACTTCGCCAGTTCAACGGCCATGGCGTGCAGCGTCGTCTCGCGCTCCTCCATGCCTTGCTTCTTGGCGTTCTCTTCCGACTTGAACGTGCTGATGAATTTGTCCTTAAACTCTTTCAGAGTGATCTTTTCCCGGCCTACGCGAGCCACTACAGGTTCCCGCGTTCCGCAGCCTACCGCCAGAACCGTGAGGAGCAGGCCGATGCCGACGAATTTGCTGGTTTTCACGAACATGTCCATCGCCTTGTTGTTTTATCCGAATTGAACAGAAATGTCACTGGATTGAGCCGCCTCGGTCCATTGCCTCGACGCGCCCAAGCTTTCAATATACAGATTTCCAAAGATATAATCCAGCTTTCCCGCTCTTAGTGGAGCAAGCGGCAGGGGTGTT
Organism: bacterium; assembly: GCA_036504735.1. Taxonomy (NCBI): domain Bacteria; species bacterium. Next base: position 301,313 of record DASXUQ010000009.1, on the reverse strand, counting down.
CCGCTTGGCCGATCCTCAATGGTCGTCACTTCCCGATGGGACGGTAAATCCACTCCGGCCTTGTGGGCCAGCCACTGACGGGCCAGAAGGCCACAGGATTTTCAATGGCCACTTCGGATTTGGAATACTGAGAAGCGATGGCGATCTCGGTCCATGAGAGCGGATCATCATCATCGAGAATCAGCGCCGAATAGCGGTGCGCTTGAATGGCCTCACGGAAGTCCTTCACCAACGCGCCACGCGCCCGGGGATCTCCCGCGCTGAGTACATCGGTCACCGCAATGCAGTTGGCGGTCGGCCGCTTGGCACTCTGTGCCGAAAGGAAACCGTGACTGAAAACCAGCACATTCCCCGGCTGCGATTGGAGCTTGCGTAATAGAGCTTTTCCTGCTTCAAGGTCCGCCGATGTGGGTATGCAGCGCAACGGATTGTAGATCAGCAGGACAAACTGCAGCAGACAGGCAGCGTAAAGCAGTGCCGGTGCCCGAAGTGCAGCGGAGCTTTCTATCCAACGGGATGCCGCCAAGCCGAACAGGACCGCCAGAGCAGCGAAGATGGGAATCAAATCATTCGCAAAACCGCCGGCTTTGATGCGCGGCAGCAGGGAGGCCAGCGCCATACCCAGCACAAATAATCCGTAAAACAGGCGCGTTTTCCCTTCTGCTTTGCCGGTCCAGAACCACCAGACAGCGGCACCGGTCGCAATCCCCATGGTGGCGACCAGATCATGCCCCAGAAAAAAGAAGAAGGAGAAAAGCTGCATGGCATGGTGTGCGGGCTGGACAACATTATAGTACCAGAACCAGCCGTCGGTGGTCAGGGTCAGCGCGAGCAGCGCACCGCCCGCAACCACCATAAAAGGCGTAACTGCCCATCCGAACAGATCCCGCCGTGTCAGCACTATATAAAGGAAGAGCGGTCCGGCCACCACAATGGCAGTCTGTTTGGTGAGCACGGCCAAAGCCAATAACAGTCCGGCTATGGCTGCACCGCGCCGGGTGTCATGGACACGCAGCAGATACACCGCGCCGAGCAGCAACAACAGCAACAGAGAGTCCACGCGGCCAATATCCAGCCATGCGCCGCAGGCACGGTAGGTTGCCGCGAACAGTCCCGCCGCCAAAATGCCGTAGCTCGATTTGCCCGTTTCTTTGCGGACGATCAGCGCAATCAGCCAAAGCGCGCCGAGAGACGAGAGCAAGGAGATTAAGCGCAGTGGCAGAAAGCCAATGCCCGTGACCTTAGCCAGTCCTGCCGACAGATAGAAGTAAAGCGGCGGATAAGCGAACGGCACAAAGTCAATCGTCGGCGGG
>DASXUQ010000007.1 GCA_036504735.1 bacterium | reverse complement strand
AGAGATTCCCGCAGCAACGGTGCGACAATCGAGAGCGATTGCCGGTCTACGAAGTTGATAATTGTGATGCAGAACAGCAACGCCATAATCCACCAGCGAACCTGCCGGACTAGAGGGGGCATCCCGGGCGAAGATGTCTGTGACGGAACAGCCGTGCGCATGTGCTTTACAATATCAGATATCACTGCTGTTTTGGTACAACCCGACGCTTGCAGTGCTATTTAGTATCTGATATGTTAACAGTTTGATCATGCCGTCAATTTTCTTACCGTTTGGCGCGACCGCTTTTCAGTTGCCGGTGGAGGCTGATCTGCTCGCACCGCCTGAGACGCCGGCTTTGGATGACGAAGCCGGAGCCATCCTACAGGCCTTGGATCACCCTACAGCCTGCGAACCGCTGGCCAGTCTGGTGAAGCCCGGCGAGACAGTGGTAATCATCGTCAATGACATCACGCGACTGGCGCGCTCGGATATGTTCCTGCCGCCCATTGTCGATACGTTGAACCGGGGGGGCGTTCCCGACGGGGACATCTCTATCGTCTTTGCGCTCGGCACTCATAGGGCGCAGACTGAGGCAGAGATGCGCGCCATCGTCGGTGCGGGGATTGCCCGCCGCATTCGGATGTACGATCACGATGGCGACGACGACGCAAATCTCGTGGATGTGGGAACCACGAGTTTCGGCAACCGCGTGGAAATCAACCGCCGGGTTTTTGAGGCGGACCGGATCATCCTCACGGGAGAAATTATCTTCCATCAGATTGCGGGCTATAGCGGAGGGCGAAAAAGTCTTCTGCCCGGCGTAGCCGGAAATCGAACCACGACTTTCAATCACCGAATGGTTCTTGACCCGCGCTGCGGAGCGGGCATACTGGACGGCAATCCGGCGCACGAAGACATGCTGGAAGGAAGCCGGATGGTTGGGCCGGATTTCGTGGTCAACGTGGTTCTGAGTCCGGCGGGCAAGCTTCTGTACGTAGCTGCGGGCGACGTCGAGCAGGCCCACCTGGAGGGCTGCCGCGCGGCGGATCGCCTGCTCAGGACCTATATCGACCGTCCTTACGACATGGTGATTGCATCGGCGGGCGGCGCGCCTCTGGACATCGACTTGCGTCAGGCCCACAAGGGCATGGAGAATGCTTGCGCGGCGCTTCGTCCCGGCGGGACGCTCTACTACTACGCGGAATGTGCAGACGGGCTGGGCAGCGCGAAGTTGGAGCATTATCTCGAGACCTACACCAGTGAAGTCGAGATGGAGAGTGCGCTGGAACAGAATTTTGTGGTGGGCGGCCACAAAGCGCTCTGGCTGGCGCGCATCGGAAAACGCTACGACGCGCACCTGGTAACGAACCTGGATGCGCGTATCGTGAAGCAATGCGGATTCCAGGCGGTGCTCCGCGAGGAGCATAAGATACGCCTTTTCGAATTAATTCAGCAAATTACTCCGGGCCGGATTGCGGTGATGCCGCATGCGGGCTTTACCAGGCCGGCTCTTCGTGATATTGGGAGAAAAACAAATGACTAGTCCTGCGCAAATAGAAGCGCTTCCGATGTACATCGGTGGAGAATGGGTACGGACAGCGAACCAGCAAACGGTTGGACTGCCGTACGACGGAAGCCCTGTCGGCGCCTACTACATGGCGGATTCCGCCGTGATGGAGCAGGCGATTCAGGCAGCCCGAAAGGGCGCGGCGTCCATGAAGCGCCTCACGAACTTCGAGCGTGCGGATCTACTGGTCCGTATGATGGAGATCGTTAAGCGTGATGTCGCGGATTTCGCAAAGCTGATCTGCTACGAGACCGGCAAGCCGGTAAAGGAAGCGCGCGGCGAAGCCGAGCGGACCTTGCAGACCATGATCGCCTCGGCAGAAGTTGCCCGCAACATGCGCGGCGAGGTGATTCCCATGGACGCCGCGCCGATCGGCAAGGGCCGCATGGCAATGACCCTGCGCGAACCGCTGGGCGTGATTGGCGCCATTACGCCATTCAACGTACCATTCAACCTGATGATGCACAAGGTAGGCCCGGCGCTGGCGGCCGGCAACTCTGTCATCCATAAGCCGGCCAGCACAACGCCGCTCAGCGCTTTGCGCTTCGCGCGGGTGATGGAAGAAGCGGGCGCTCCGGCGGGCGCATACAACGTGGTTACAGGCTCGGGAGCGCTGGTTGGCGACGCCCTGGTGAATAGCCCTCATGTGGCCATGATCACCTTCACCGGCAGCCGCGAGGTCGGACTTGCGATTCGCGCCAAGGCTGGCCTGAAGCGGGTGACTCTGGAACTGGGCAGCAACTCGGCGGTCGTGATCGAGCCGGGCACGGATCTGGATCTCGCCGTTTCGCGCTGCGTCATGGGCAGCTTCTCTCATAGCGGCCAGGTGTGCATCTCCGTGCAGCGCATCTACGTGCACGAATCCATCGCCGAAGAGTTCACGGC
>DASXUQ010000006.1 GCA_036504735.1 bacterium | reverse complement strand
CCGCCTGAACGTGAACGGCTTTGTGGCCGAGAAGAAGATGCTGCTGATGAAGTAAACGCCCCGGGCGATTGTCGGAGGGGCGGATCTTAGATCCGCCCGCTGACCAAGAACCGAAGCACAAGAAAGGGCGACCCGCGCGGGTCGCCCTTTTTCTGTGTCTGCGGGATGGCGGACGGGCACGACATGGCCCTTCGGCCACCCCCCTGAATCCCCCACTGAAGTGGGGGGAACACAGAACCCCTATCCCCTACGGCGGATGCCATACCCTTGATGTGATCGGTGTAGGGGAGGGTTAAGGTCTGCCGCAACCCTCCCGTCTTAGCGATTGCAGGATGTGGCACGGGCGGGTTGCGCGTGGTGCATTCTCTAACATGTAGCATCTGTCTGCTTAACCCGCCCCTACACGGGGTGTACACGCCGAGATCACAGCGGGCGGAACCCTATCCCCCGGCCCCAATGGAGAAAGGGGAGAAAGAGGGATTGTACAGTCTCCACGGAGAACCCCTTCGACGCCAGCAGGCGATACAGGTGCAGGGGTTACCCCTGCCCGAGCAGGCGACCCGTGATCCAACGCACAGCGTCGGGGTCAAGGGCTTAGTCTTGCAGCACCCAGTGCGCCGAGCATCTGCGGCGCTTCCGGCACATGAATTTCCATACCCAGCGCCTCGGCCAGCAGGCGGCGCGTGCAGGGATTCAAGGCCCCGCCGCCCGCGAACAGCAGCGGTTCCGTGACGGCGACGCGGTTCACCATGCCGACGGCCCGCTTGACAATCGAGCGGTGCACCGCGAGCGCAATGTCTGCTCGCGATGCACCCTTATGCAGCAGCGACGTCACTTCCGATTCCGCGAACACCGTGCACATGCTGTTGATGGACACGTCGTGTTGCGCGGTGAGCGCGGCGGGGCCGAACTCCTCGAGCGTGTACCCCAGCGTGTGGGCCATGATCTCCAGAAACTTGCCGCTGCCCGCGGCGCAGCGGTCGTTCATTTCGAATTTCACCACCCGGCCGTTGTCGCCGATGGAAATCGCCTTCACATCCTGCCCGCCGATATCCAGCACCGTGCGGCAGCCGGGGAGCGCATGACCCGCGCCGCGCGCGTAGGCCTTGATCTCCGTCACCGTCTCCACGTCCTGTGCAAGCTCCAGCAGATGCCGGCCATAGCCCGTGGCAATCAGCCGGTCATAGTGAGTTTCCGCCAGCAGCGCATTCGCGGACGCCAGCGGATCAAACCCCGATGGAGCGATCCGCGAATGCACGACGGTTTCGCCTTCCATGACCACCAGCTCCACCGAGCGCGACCCGATGTCGATTCCCGCGCAGCGCAGCAGGCCGCTCATTTCAGCAGTTCCACAAAGGCTTCCACGCGCGTCTTAAGCTGGCCCGCGTCTTCGCTGCTGTAATCCGTTTCCAGCCGCATCACCGGGATACCGTTGGCCGTGAGTTTTTTCTCGATGGGAATCGCCTCCATCTGATAGGGCTGGCAAAACGGCAGACCGTAGTGAATCACACCGTCCGCCTTGCAGGCGCTTTTCATCTCGTGAATATGTTCCGTGCGGGATGGATTGGGTGTGAAAATCGCGCAGTCAATTGTAAAATAGCGGTCGGTAATGGCGTCCATCAGGCCGTAAAGATCGGGGGCCGAGTCCTTCACCAGAGTGCGCGTGCCGCGCTCTCCGATGCAGGATTCTTCTCCCACAATTACCGCGCCCGAGCCTTCCACAATGGCCGGAACTTTCCAGTTCGGCACGGCCATCGGACAGCCCGCCATCAAAATTCGCGGCGTTCCCGCGGCAAATACGCCCTCGTTCTTCGTGATTCGCTGCTCCAGTTCATCGCACAGCGCGTTCACCGACGCCGTGAACCGCACCGGATCGTCATAGAAGAAAATCTGATTGACCAGCAAGGCGTCCAGGCCGGAAATCGGAGCCGGATCCGCCGCGCGCAGTTTGGCCAGCCGCTGCACCGCCTTGCGCTTGTTATTGACAACGGCAATTCCCTTTTTCAGCCGCGCCGCGTCAATCGTCACTCCCGTGAGTTCCTCGACCGCTTTCAGAAAACGGTAATATTCCGACTTCAACAGGTCGCGCCCCTGGGGGCTCTTCATCTGCGGCATGTCCATCACATACAGGTTGTCCACCAGCGCGCCGAAAGATTCATACGCCTTCTTCTTGCCGTCGCACGTGTTCTCGCCCACAATCATGTCGCAGCTTTCCATATACGGGCAAACGCGCCCCAGCTTGAAGCCGAACATGGACTTGATCAGGGCGCAGGTGTTGCGCGGCAGCAGCTCTTCCGCTTTTTCCGTGGCGAAATCCGCGCCCGTACACAATCCCACCATCACCCCGTCTGCCGCCAGCACGATTTCCTCGGGCACAAACAGGCAGAAGGCGCCGATCACCTTGCGTCCCGCCGCCTTGGCGTCAAGCAGTTCCTTCACCCGCAGGCCGTGAACTTCACTCATCACAAAATCAAAATAGCCCATGCCCGCCGGACGGTTCTTCTGCGACAGGAACAGTTGCTGATAGCCCTGGCCCAGCACGCTCAGCAATGCGTCGTGGGCGGCCAGGTCCAATCCCAGCCCTTCCCACATCTTTCGATAATCTTCGCTCATGACAACCTCTTTTTCTGGTGATGGATGCTTAAGATCGGAGATTTGCTCCGATGAAAAATCCGGAGAACAAGAGGCCGACCACACCGGCAGGACCGAATGGAGTGCGCCCGCAACGCACGGCAGGGCGCGAGCAAACCGCTCGTGTGCTGCCGCAAGGCATACAAGCTGAAAGCCGGAACCCGGAAGATGACGATGGGAGAGAGGGGGAAGAGAAAAGAGAGGGGGCTCAGCGCACCGTCACACGATAACGTGGGGTATCAAGCGACAAACTGCCGCTATCCGGCCGGGCACTCACACACGGTGCAACATGTGCCAGCTCCTCATGCTGAATACGGAGTTTGTGTCGGCCACGATCATTGTGACAAGGGTGATGAAGGTGAGACGGAAAAAGCCAAACTGCGAATGGGATAGGACATATCCGATTGAAAAAACCGCATCTGAAATGTACGAACTGCGCAACTTAGAGTCAAGCCCCCAAAACCCGCGCTTCCCGGCACAGTCATTCCTGATCACAGACGCCCGCCTCTCTGAAATGCGCTTCGTGCAAGACCGGATCGATCTATGGCGGCGGAGAGGCGGCACAGGAGTTTGCCGGGACAGAAATTCAGGCTCCGTGACAAAGATCGGCAAATACAGAAAACAGACATGTGTGAGTATGTTCCTGGTTTTGGGCCTTGGGAAAGTTTGCGAAAACAGCCATCGAGTAAGAGTTGTCCGCCCATAGATATGGGAGTATATTACTGTGGACAGAGTCTGCGCGCAGGTGGGCTCCGCCTGCCTTGGGACGGCATTTTCCGCCATAGAAATAGTTTGATTGCATTATGTCATGACGACGAAACAGGATTTGATGAGGAGATGTGATGATGAAAAAGGCAGCAATTTTGGCCGGTGTACTTGCTCTGCTCGCACTGGCATCCTACGCCCAACCGCCGTGGCCTTACACGGGGGTGGATATGGGCAATCTGATTCCGTGTTATCCGACCTTGACCAATAATCCCGGCCACGGCCTGTCCGGTATCGCCTGGCTCGGACCCTGCATCACCGCCGAAGATACACCCGCAGTCTGCACATCCTTGACCAGCGATTGCTTTGGCAATGCGGCATCGCAGCAGCAAGCCACGTCCCTGGATCCCTGCACCGACGGCGCGGCCTTCTTCGGCGTGCCCTGGGAACCGTGTGCCATGGTCACCGCGGCGGTGATGGTTACCGCAGGTTCCAACTATGCCGCTTATGCTCAGAGCGGCGGGCATTTGTATCTCAGCGCATGGCTGGATGGCGATCAGAGCGGCAACTTCGATCAGGAGGCCTGCGGCGGCTCCGCTTCAGAATGGATTATTCAGGATTCGGTCGTCACGCCGGGGATTCATCTCTATAGCTTCCTCAATCCCGGCGTCCGCACGCAGGGCTCGCACTATCCGGGCATCTTCCGGTTTCGGCTGGGCAGTCATCCCTTTGGCCGCTTTGGCTACGGCTATGGCGCCGTATTCGCCGATTCGACGTTCCACTGTCCGCTGGTGCAGGGAAATGATTCCACGGATCACCACCTGTATGGTCTGCCCTTTGGTTTCGACTATCTCGGCGAGGTGGAAGATTATCTGCTGTGCGATGTCATGTTGAATGTCTCCCTCGCGGACTTTGATGCGATTGGCGGTGACAATGCGGTCACGCTGAACTGGACCACCGCCTCCGAGGCGCTGAATGACCATTTCGAGATCATGCGCGACGGCGTGTCGATTTCCGAGGTGCCGACCAAAGGCAACGATGCCACGGGTCACACCTATGCTTTCATCGATGTCCATGCGGCTAACGGCACCGCTTACAGCTATGCTCTGATGGCGGTGGATGTCAACGGCGGACGGCAGGAACTGCATACTGCCGCCGCCACGCCGATTGCCGGCGCCGGTGCGGTCACCGATTACGCGTTGAACCAGAACTACCCCAATCCCTTCAACCCGTCAACCTCCATCAGTTTCGATCTGAAGGAAGAAGGGTTCACGACGCTGCGGGTGTACAACATGGTGGGGCAGGAGGTCGCCACGCTGGTCAACAGTTCGCTGCCGCAGGGCCGCCACACGGTGAACTTTGACGCGGCCAGTCTGCCCAGCGGATTGTACGTCTACCGTGTCGAAGCCAACGGTTATTCCGCCGTCAGAAAGATGCTCCTGCTCAAGTAGTCATCCTACAGACAACGTATTCAGCGGAGGACCGCCTCACATGAGGCGGTCCTCTTTTTATGCGGTTCGCTCCGCCGCCGGACGAAACCTGCGAGGCAAGGTAAACGCGGCGCGTAATTACCAACAGATATTCAAGTCTCAATTGCTGACTTTGCGGCTCACCGCACGGAGATGTTCCGCCACGGCAATTCCGGTTCACACCGCGCACCGTACGGGAAAAGGATCCTGGCCTTTCCCGTGCGGTAAATTCTCGATGGCGCGCGGGCGCTCCATGCAGCGTGCATCGCGCGCGCGCAAAAAGCGGACAGCGCTTTAAGTTTTCGTCGTGCATTTTGCACGACACGTCGCCCTGATCCAACGGGTCGGTAAAACAGGCTCGCGTCCATGCTCCTCCAGAGATCGAGAGGCAGCCTCTCATTTGGTGGCCACTTTTTTTGAGTGTGCCTCTTCGGGAGGGTCTGTAGAATCGGGAAGAGCGCGCCGGATGGGTGCGCAACGTGCGATCCGCCAGTTTCGGAAGCGTTTTTTGCGCGATATTCCGGGTCACTTTTGTGTGGATAACTTCGGTTGTGAGAGGGAAACAGATTCGAGACCCGCGGGTAGTTATTCATTATGGGTCAAAAGGGCTGTCTAACCCTTTGAAAACTGGCAGTGAGACTGTGCGAACGCCATTAAGTATACCAACTATGGTCACAGCTATTCAAAAACAGCTTGACATTATCCGCAGAAAATGCATCAATCACTTGATCGCGTAAGGCAAAGATGCTAAGTTTAGGACGTGCAAACTGACACGGTTTCGTGTGTGGATCTGCTCTTGCAATTTGCCTGTGGCGGTTTTCGCGATTGCCCTTCCGATGTTTGCGCACCTCCATCCGCAAGCGATTCGTTTGAGGAAATAATTCTAAGGGAAGAAAGAGGATGAAATCATGAAGAAGAGTCTTATCGTTTTACTTTTGCTGGCGGCGTTCTGTACGCTTTCGCTGGCGGGTACCGCGCTGGTTCTACCGTCCAACGCGACGCCATCCGAATACGCGGCATGGAAAGCCTCCCTGGCTCCCCGCCATTCGAACGGCGCTCTGGATTACGCAGACCGGTTGTGCAACTCGCTCGTGTGCGTTCAGATCAACGATGCAGGAGACTTCAACATCGGTACCGCCGATGGCCGAAGCCTGCTGTACTACTATCCGTCCGAACCGGGAACCAGCCACATTATCGTGGCGGTAGATGGTGCGCACTATCGTCTGGACGCTTTCCAGTGCGACGGATCGGCGACTTATAATGGTTTTACCGATGACGGCACGAGCATCACGACGAACTACACCCTGCTGAGTTATCTGAACGTGCAGGTCATTCATACGCCGGTGGCCTTTACCGCCACAACCGGCGCCATCCTCACCCGCACCATCGTCACGAATAACGACCCCACCGGCGCGACTCACACCATCGGCGTGATGTATGAGTATGACACCACGGTGGACGGCGACGACGCCGCGCAGCTTTACCTCGGCCCCACCTATGAGACCGTGGAAACCTGCCTCGATGCTCCCTATGCTTATCCCTACTGGGATGCCATTCCGGCTTCCGGCAGCCTTGTCGGTCGCGGCACGTTCGTTGGCGGCGCGGCCATCACCCCCGATCATATCGGTTTCGGCTCGTGGCCGCATTTCGTCGGCGTTTGCTGGAATGAAGCCTGCTCCGGCAGCCCCTATGGCGATTCCGCCGTCCGTTATCTGTGGGACGAGCAGCCGGTACCGGCCAATGGCACCCGCACCGTCGCCACCTATTACGGTGTTGGCGAACTCGTCGTTCAGCCCGGCCAGTTGGCCCTCGGCGTCGGCACCCCCGGCCTCGAGTGCACCAGCAACGGCGTTGAGCCCAATCCTTTCCAGGTCACAGTCAATGTCACCAACAACGGTGGCTCCTCCTGCGAGAACATTAATGTTACGCTGACGAACGGCTCGGGCCCCGGCGGTACGGCGGCCATCACGTCGACCAATCCGGTCGTCATCCCCGTGCTCACCCCCGGTGATCACCAGTCGGTTACCTTTACCCTGAACGGTTCGTTCGCGCCGGCCGGCGGCTGCATCAATGCCACCGCCAGTGTCACCTCTGCCAACTGCGATCCGAACGCTGCTGACTTCTGCATCACGGTTCCTCCGTGCCAGTCCACCTGCTTCATGCCTTACACGCAGGTCGATATGGGCAACCTTGGCGAATGCTACCCCACCAAGACCAACAACCCCGGCCACGGTTTGTCCGGCGTTGCCTGGTTGGGCCCGCAGGTGACCGGCGAAGCTCATCCGCCCGTCAGCTCCAGCCGCGACTGCTTCGGCAACACGCGTGACCTTCCGCCGCTCGATCCGGGCACGGACGGCGTCGCCTTCTTCGGTATTCCCTGGCAGCCGTGCACGCAGGTCACCGTGGCCGTCATGGTCACCGCTGGCCCCCACTACGGCGCTTACGCGGAATGCGGTGGCCACCTGTACCTGAACGGCTGGCAGGATGGTAACCTCAATGGCAACTTCGACGACAACAATTCTTGCGGCGACGGCACCACCAGCGAATGGGTGATCCAGGATGCCCCCGTGACCCCGGGCCTGCACCTCTACACCTTCAAGAACCCGTTTGATGCGAATCTGTCCCGCCCCGTGGTTGGCACGTTCCGCTTCCGCCTCAACAGCCACCCGGTTGGCCGTTCTGGCTACGGCATGAATGCTACCGATCCGCATTGCCCGCCGGTTGCCGGCAACTTCGATCTGGACTTCCTCGGCGAAGTGGAAGACTATATCCTCTGCGACTTCATGTTGGCCGTTGAACTCACGAGCTTTGACGCCCAGCCGAACGACGGCGCCATTGACCTGAGCTGGGTCAGCGCGTCGGAAATGCAGAACGACCATTACGAAATCGTACGTGACGGCGCCGCCATTGCCCAGATCGCCGGCAACAACGGCAACACGCAGCACACCTACAGCTACACGGACAACAGCGTGGTCAACGGCACGGTGTACAACTACACCCTCGTGGCCGTCGACGTCAACGGTGGACGCCGCGAGCTGCGCAGTGTCAGCACGACGCCGGCCGCCGGCGTGGGTGCGGTGACCGAGTTCGCTCTGAAGCAGAACTACCCGAACCCCTTCAACCCCACCACCTCCATTACGTTCGACCTGCCCGCGAGCAGCCACGTGATGCTGAAGGTTTACAACATGGTCGGCCAGGAAGTCGCCACGCTGGCGAACGGCGCCCTGTCTTCGGGTCGTCACAGTGTCAGCTTTGATGCCACCAACCTGCCTTCCGGTCTGTACATCTACCGTATGGAAGCCGGCAGCTTCTCCGCCACGAAGAAGATGCTGCTGATGAAGTAACCTTTCGAGCTATCCTGAAGCCCTTCACCGGGTGGAAGGATCTTTCGAAGTGCGAACCTTACCGCGCGGGGTGTTTCCACCCCGCGCGGTTCTTTTTATCCTGTCCGCTTGAGTACAAACTCCACAATGCCTCTCGTTGCTCTGCGTCACATTATCATGCTGACACGATGCTACCACCGCATCCTGATCAGACCTGCTCGCCGGATTGCAACTCGCTGGACCATGCGGCTTCCTGAGCGTAATGCTTTGCGGAATAATCTCCGCATAACGGAGACTGAGCCTTGCTAAACTCATAAAAGCGGCCCTGTCGAATCTGCATAACGGGGTTACTATAGCAACTATCCTTGTGGTTACTCGAAGACCACTGGACATTATCGCAAAAGCGCGGACGGCGGCTTGCTCACGCTGTGGAAAGGTGCTATGTTTATGCTGTGCAAACGGCCACAGCCGCGTTGGCGGTGGTGTGCGCGTCCCTGACCTGTCTCCGGGTCATCCCCGCGCCAGAATGCCGTTGCCTGTCAGGACCCGTGGCGGATACACGTCGAGATCGCATAGATTGACGGACCTTACCTTCTGGAGGAAAGAAAATGAAAAAGTTGTTCATGGTCTTATCGGTTGCCGGACTACTCTTGCTTTGCACCGCCCTTGCGACAGCCCGGATTCATACCGGAATCCGTCACCACATCGGTACCGAGCATGCCCGGCCCACTCCGCCGCGGGATGTGCCGCCGCCCGTGATGGGGCTGCGGGATGTCCACGACCGCGTCGCGCTTCCCTGGTCGGATGACCTTGAAAGCGGCGGTGGAGCCTGGACGACCACCGGCTTTTTCCATGTGCAGGCCGATCCGCAGAATCTGCTGATCATGAATCCGACCATTAACCCGCGTCTGGTTTCGCTGCCCGACAATGGCCAGCTTCCCGCTGCGCACAGTGGCAATCATGCCTTGTGGTACGGTGAGGAATGCACGGGGACCTTTATCGGCTGCGATTTCGATCAGAATCAGCCCGCCCTGTCCGGCGGCACCTCCGTCGTTGCCAATACGGGCTATGCGATCACGCCGCAGCTCGATCTGTCCGGTCTGGCCAATGCTCAGTTGTCCTTTTGGACCTGGTGGGAAATTGAAGGTGTGGACGCCGACCGCTTCGACATGATGTACATGGAAATTTCGACGGACGGCGGCGCGTCGTGGCTTCCCATCGGCGGCGGCAGCCTGAATCCGATTGTCAATCCGCATTCCGCTCCCAATGTGCCGTATACGGCAGGCGGTGTTGGCGCGCCCGGCATGTGGCAGCAGCAGCAGTTTGACCTGACCCCGTTCGTCGGCAATCAGGCTTGGATCCGTTTCCGCTTCGACACGCGGGATCAGCTTTACAATGGCTTCCGCGGCTGGTTCATCGACGATGTTCAGGTGACCGCGACCGCGGCCTCCGGTCCGGTCATTACACAGGTAACACCGGGCACCGGGCATCCCGGAGATCCCGTCGCCGTGATCGGTGACAACTTCCAGAACGGCGCCGCGATTACCGTCGGCGGTTTGACGGCTTCCTCGTCGGTCGTGTCCAGCACACTGGCCGAAATGGTCATTCCCGCGCTTGGACCCGGCCACTACGATGTGGTGCTGACCAATCCCGATAACCAGTTTGCCACCTGCGGGCAGTGCTTCGAAGTCACCACGGTGCCCGGACCGCAGATCCTCACCATCGATCCCGATCATCAGGTACAGGGACCCGGAATTTCCGTAACCATTCACGGCCACTATTTCGATCCCGCGGCGGCGGTGCTGATCGGCGGCCTGCCGGTCACCAATCTTGTGGTGGTCAGCGCCGACGAGATCACGTGCACCACTCCCGACAATCTCGGCCTGGGTTCGCACCCGGTGCGCGTGACCAATCCCGATGGACAATTCGATCTCTGCGTCGGCTGCTTTGAAGTGGACGACTCTCCCTGTCAGTTCCCCTATACCGAAGTGGATATGGGCGATCTGTCGGCGTGTGGTTATCCGACGCTTGTCAATAATCCCGGCCATGCCCTGACCGGCATTGCCTGGCTTGGCGCAGGTGTGGATGGAGAAGCTGTTCCGCACACCGTGCCCACCGGCACCGACCTGATTCACAACTCGTCGCTGCAGGCGCACATGGACAACTTCGAAGACGGCGTGGCCTTCTTCGGCGCTCCGTGGACACCCTGCACACCGGTGTCGATTATCGTTCAGGTCACCGCAGGGCCCAATTTCGCCGCGTATGAAGCGTGCGGCGGCCATCTGTATCTGAACGGCTGGAAGGACGGCAACGGCGATTACAGCTTTGACGACGTGCTGTGCGACGGCCAGGCTCCCGAGTGGATCGTGCAGGACGCGTTGGTCACGCCGGGATATCACACGTTTACTTTCATGGATCCGGGTGTGTCCAATCTCAGCCGCTACAATGGTATCTTCCGCTTCCGCCTGACGCATCAGCCGGTTGGCCAATACGGTTACGGCATGGCCACCACCGAATGCCCGGACATGCCGAACGGCACGTTTGGCTTCGACAATATTCTGGGCGAGGATGAAGACTATGTGATGTGCGATTTGCAGTTGTCGGTGGAGCTGACGAGCTTCGAGGCGCAGTCGGGCGACAACGCGGTGGCGCTGCGCTGGTCGACGGCTTCCGAAACCCAGAACGATCACTTCGAGCTG